>CANHJD010000015.1 GCA_947461145.1 Bacteriovoracaceae bacterium | reverse complement strand
ATGAGGCTTAGAAGTAGGAGGACAATAAACTCAGATAAAAGCTTCGGTGCTCGTGATGAATTTTTCAAGATGATAATTGCGGTCAAGATCCAGCCTAAAAAAATAGCCAATCCAATCATTATTCCTTTTTGGGCCAAGTCCCATGGATCCAAATGAACTAATCTGTCATCAAAATTAAACTCTATGTACATTCCGAAAGCATACCCAGCGCAAATGAAGAAAAAGAGTTCAAGCAAGAAGTAGCGAATGGAATAAATATCGATATCTGTAAAGCTGACTTTTATTGAATCTATTTGCTGCTTAAGTTCTAATAATTGAATGAAGATTTTTTCGTCGAGGTTTTCCTCAGAGTTTGTTTCACTTACCAAACGTAGATATCCACGCCCATCACTTGTTATTTTCTTATAACCTTTCTCAGAGAATCTTTTTAATAGCTCGATGAGGTTAGTTTCAGATCGAAGTTTCTTTAGGAATGCCGGATGATCCGATTCAACATAAAACAAATTATCAAATTCAGTGTCACCAGTCTGAATTTCACTTCCGAGTCCGATCTTTTTGCAAAATCGTAGCCATTTTTTTTCGGGGACGAGACGGAAGAAAAGTCCAGTCTTCACGGGAATTAGAATTTCGGTTTTATAAATATTTTTCTTTTTATCTCGTGATAATTTAAATTGGTACATCAGACCATTCTTGGCCTCTACTAATTGAACTTTTCTAAATTTATGCCCTATGAGTCGATACATTATACCGATAAGCACAAGAACTAATCGAAACAGAATCCACATATTTTATCCTAGATTGAGTGGTACCTAATAATAACAAAAATTGAATGATTTTCATCATTTCTTTGGTGCTTGGCATCTTCTTAAGATTTTGTTGGTCATTAAATGAGGGCTTAATGAAATTAGAAAAGAGTTCTTTAAAAGAAAATATCGAAGAAAAGTCTTGGTCTGGACCTGTTCTTACCTTGAGTGATGTTGTGCTATTTCCCGGCATTCTTTTACCCGTCGTGGTCATGGGGGCCCAAGGAGTTGAGGCGGTAAATGCAGCTCTAAAGACAAAAGAAAAAACTCTTATCGTATTAACTCAAAAACCAATTTCAAGTGAAAAGCTTGAAGTTGATGAGCCAGATTTATATAAGATTGGAACTAAGGCAATGATTAGTCATGTAAATCGATTCGAGGACGGGGTAGGTCTCTCTTTAACTGGTCTTGAAAGGATTAAAGTGAATCAATATTTAGGTAAAAAACCTTACTTATTGGTTGAATCTATAATTTATCCGGTTGAAGAAGATTCTGATCCAGAAACAGAAGCTTTACATAGGGAGTCCCTAAAAATATTTGATCAAATGAAAAAGAAATTTAGAACAAAGGAAGGATTTCCAATCTCTGACCTCATTAGAAATGTGCCAAACCCCCTTCAGCAGACCTATTTGATGGCCATCATGATGGAGCTTGAGGTGGAGAAGAGTCAGTCTCTTCTTGAAGCCAAGTCTCGGAGGGAGGCGTGCAGGCTGTTATTTGATTTCACCTCTTATGAGAATAATGTTCAAAGACTGAGAGAGAAAATTTCTGATCAAGTCTCTCAAGATCTTGGGAAAGAGCAGCGGGATTATGTCCTTCGTCGGCAGCTCAGTGAAATACAAAGGGAGTTAGGTGAGGAAAATGGCAAGGAAACTATTAGGGCGCTTGAGGAGCAAACACTGAAGGCGGATATGCCAGAAAAAGTTCAGGAAGAAGCAAAAAAACAGTTTAAGCGTTTGAGCTCACTAACTGAAGCTTCACCAGAGTATCAAGTGATTTATTCTTATGTAAAAAGTCTTTTGGATTTACCGTGGAATAAAAGGACAGAAGATAATCTTGATCTCATCAGAGCAGAAACGATCCTTAATGAAGATCATTATGATCTAAAAGAAGTGAAAGAAAGGATTATAGAACAACTAGCGGTTTTGAAATTAAATCCTTCTGCGAAAGCTCCCATATTATGCTTTGTTGGGCCACCAGGTGTAGGGAAAACTTCGCTTGGTCAGTCCATTGCTAAAGCTCTCGGGAGAAAATTTGAACGAATGAGTCTTGGTGGGATGCATGACGAAGCGGAACTTCGTGGGCATCGAAGAACTTATATTGGAGCGATGCCGGGACGAATTATGGAGGCCATCAGGCGTGCGCAAGTAAACAATCCCCTTATTATGCTTGATGAGGTGGATAAATTAGGCATGGATTTTCATGGAGACCCTTCAGCGGCATTGATGGAGATTTTAGATCCTGCTCAAAATTTTGCTTTTCATGATAATTATTTGGACGTGCCTTTTGATCTTTCACATGTCTTTTTTATCACAACAGCGAATACAACAAATAATATACCAAAACCACTTTTGGATCGTATGGAACTGTTAGAGCTTTCTGGGTATACAGACTTTGAGAAATTAGAAATTGCAAAAAGACATCTCATCAAACGGGAATTAACTGAAACGGGTATTAAAGAAAATCAACTTGTCATTCAAGAAGGAGCTCTACTTAAAATTATTCGAGACTATACAAGAGAGGCCGGAGTGAGAGAGCTGCAGAGATCAATTGCTCATATCTTAAGGAAAGTCGCGATTAAAATTGCAAAAGGCGAGAATTTGCCTTTTGAAGTAAGTTCTTTGAACCTTAAAGACGTTCTTGGACATGAAAAAGTATTTCTAGAAAAAGTAAGGCAGACTTGGGGATTTGGAATTTCAACTGGAATGGCATGGACTGAAGCGGGAGGGGATCTCATTTATATTGAAACAGGAATTTTACCTCATCGAAAAAATGAGCTCAAGATAACAGGTAATGTAGGAGACATCATGCGAGAGTCTGTAACCTGTGCTTTAAGCTATATTTGGGGTCAAAAGAATTTAAATTTTGATACTGAGGAAGTAAAGGAGTCTGGTGTTCATATTCATATCCCTGCAGGGGCGATTCCAAAAGATGGTCCTTCTGCAGGTATCGCTATTGCGATTGCCCTAGCTTCACTTTATTCAAAAAAATCAGTAAGAAAAGATCTTGCGATGACTGGGGAGATCACCTTAAGTGGATTAATTCTTCCAGTTGGTGGAATAAAAGAAAAAGTTCTGGCCGCACACCGTGCTGGAATCCATGAAATTATTCTTCCTTCAACTAATGAAAAAGATCTTGATGAAATTCCAAAAGAAATTAGGGACTGCACCAAATTTATCTTTGCCAATGAGATTAAAGATATTCTTTCAATTGCCATTCCTGGATTCGCTCTCGAATAATCAACCCTATCATTCAAGTTTTGCGATATGTGTCATGCCGTTTTCTGGCACATTTTGCTGTCCTTGATCCTATTAGGTCCCGACTTAAAATACTTATATTACTAACTTTTTTTTCAAAGTCGGTTCCATGAATAAGACATTCTTAACGTTTTTCCTTTCCCTATTTTTCATTTCTCAGTCTTCTGCTGCCGTCACAAAAGTCTATGGCAATGGATTTTTAGAAATGATCGGAGACTTACCCGTTCTACATGTGAAAGGCAGTGAATATGAAATGGGAAAACAATACGGCTATCTTGCCGGTGATAAAATTGCAGCGAATGTCGTTAATTTAAAGGCAATTGGTGAGGCCCAAGAGCCTAAAGTGAAATTACTTCCAAACTTTGTTTTCACTTGGTTAAGAAAAACTGTGGGTTGGGTTTTTTGGTTAACATATCCAGCAAATGTAAAAACTCATATCAAAGGTATTGTCGACGGTGCTAAAGAAGCAAAAGTTTCCTTAAATAGATATGATGTTTCATTCATCAATGCTCTCATTGATGTCGTGGGAATTGCAAAGGCCAATATTGGAGAGCTTCCAGGGAAAAAGAGTGATAAATCGGAGGAATCTTTTCTTCTAAAAGTCCTGGGCTTAAGTTGGGTTAATCATAACTGTGATTCTATGGCCGTATGGGGTGATAGAACTGTTGATGGAAAAACATTTCAAACTAGAAATACGGATATTACTACTGGTGTCGGAATGGAGCGCTATCCATTAGTTGTTGTCTATAAACCAGAAGGAAAAATTCCATTTGTAACTGCGGCATTCGCAGGTATGGTTGGCATTTTCACAGGTATGAATGCACACGGATTGGCCCTCGGTCAGGTTTGGGCATTTTCAAAAGACGTTAAAGTAACGACACCTTGGCATTTATCTGTCAGAAAAATTTTCTCTGAAACTGCTACAGCAAAGGAAGCGCTTTATAAGTTTAAGCAAATGAGAACGACGACTTATGGAAATAATTTTGTTGTTGCAGATGCTGGCGGACATGCAGATGATTCTGAAACAGGTTATTCAATTGAAATGTCAGGAAAAAACTTTGCCTCGTTTACAGAGAATGATCCAGGTGAATTAGTTGTAAACTACAACGGAGAGCCATACGGATATCCAATTGAAAATGCTGTTTTCCGTGGAGACGTCTCTTTTGATCCAATCGTTCGTGCTCACCAGCTTTCGGCAAATGGCCCAGATGGTGATCCAAGAGGAACAGGCTCTTATGGCCAACGTTATAAAGGTCAGCACGATAGGATTGTAGCGTTTGAAGAGAAAGGTGTTCTTATTGGTAAAGAGCAAGCAGAATCAGTTTCAAGAGAGACGGCAATGCGTGGAACAAGCCTGCAAACTGCTGTCTATGCAAATACCGATCGGGATATGTGGGTTTCTTATGCCAAGATTTTAGAGGATGGGACGAGCGTTCAGGCCTATGAGCAGGAGTATGTAAATATTCCTTTTAAAGATTATTTGGCGGATCTCAAAATCGTGGATGGTGAATTGAGAATTAGAAACTGGTTTAAGGAAAAACAAGGACTAACTCTACGTCATCTCACAAACTCAAAAATGTTTGAAGAGAAAATTAATCTTAAAGCGAAGTCGACCTTGATGACAGGAATTAATTTAATGAAAGGGGATGTCGTCGAACTTCTCGAGAATAATAAACTGATTGATCGTTTAGTTAAATAAGGACCCTGATGAAGGCATTAATTTTTTTAATACTCCTTTCACAAATGCATGTTGCCTTCGCGGCGAATTCACTAATGGTAGGATTGGCATCAAAAGATATTACACCCAAAGAGGAAGAACTTATTCCTCTTGGCGGGTATGGAAGTATGGAGAGAAGAGAATGGTTTAATTTTTTTAGACGTCGTCCTCACTGGAGAATGTTTCGTCCTGCAAAGGGTGTAATTGATCCTATTCGTGCGAAAGTGATGTTTCTAGATCGTAGAGAAACTTCTCAGAAATTACTCTTTATAAGTTTAGATGTTATTGGTGTAACAAAAGAGATGCACCGTGATTTGATGACTCGTCTTAAGGCCATGGGATTTGAGTCTGCAAGTGTCATTGTCTCAGGCACCCACACACACTCTGGTCCAGGGGCCCTTGCAAATAATCCTGTTTGGGAAATCATGGCCATGGATCGTTTTCAAAGAGCTTATTATGATCACTTTTTAGATCAGGTCATAAGCACAGTTACTGAAGCTATGTCTAAAGCTCAAGAGTCTGAACTCTTTACAATTTCATTTCCAACTCATGAACTTGTAAGAAATAGAAGAGGAAGTGAGCGTCCAGTTTATCCAGATGCTAACCTTCTCCTTGCGAGGTCAATGGATGGAGAGTGGCGTGGTGGGATTGTAAACTTTGCTGTCCACGGAACTTGGCATGGAGCCTCTAATATGTATTTTAGCTCTGATGTTCCAGGTGCCATTGAGAAATCAATGCAGGATCTGTTAACAGAAAAAAATAGTTTTGTTCGTCTTAAAAGAGATGCTGATTTTCTTTTTATCAATGGTGCAGAAGGGGATATTGCTCCGCACGTCGAGTATCATGAACTTGGTAATCTTTTTGCGAAACAAGCCTCAAGTTTTTGGCCGAGCATGGAGCCCCTTGTTCCTGAATGGGAAGTGATTCAAAAAGAAATTGAACTTGGTAAGCCCAAGATTAATCTCTCTAAATGCGTTGAGCAGAAATGGATGCCAAAAACGATTAATCTAGGTATTAAGAGGTGGATCAGTTCAAAAACTATTATTAGTCAGATCCATTTTAAAAACATTTGGTTTCTTACATGGCCTGGTGAGGCAACAACCGAGCTTGGTATGATGCTTAGAGAGCAGGCCAGAGAAAAGGGTGCTGAAAGCGCATGGGTTCTTGGTTTATCCAATGATCATTTGGCCTATTTTGTTACCCCAGAAGAGTATTCGGCCGGTGGCTATGAAGCTTGCACCAACTTCTTTGGTGAACAGGGCGGTTTAAAAGTTATTGAAGCTCATAGTCAGCTTTCAAAAAAGTTTTAAGTGTTAACCCCCTCTTTTAAAGGGGGTTAACTGATATACAACGAAACTCACCCAATGCTGTTGCTTGAGCGTAAAAGTGATTTGCCATATCTTGTGAAATCACTTCAATTTTAAAATCTTCAGTCCGTTCACCTTTTCCCTGTCTACTCCAGCAAGACCAGTTAGCATAAGATTGCGCCTCTCTTTTGGCGGACTTAATGGCAGCTTCTCTAGCGATGTCTTCAGAATTATTCTTGCTTTCACCATAACCCTTAATGAGGAAAGTGTCTGCGTAAGTAGATGATGTTACTAACAAACCTACAAGTAAAAGATTTTTCATAATTGCTCCTTTGATAGAAAGAAGATTATTTGATATCTGTATATAAGTAAAATATGAATATATATATATGTTTAATAGGTGATTACTTATGGATGTTAGATTAACTGATTTAAAGAATTTTATTGAAGCAAGCAGTTGCATTACCATGGGACAGGCCGCAACAAAACTAGAAATAAGCCAACCTGCACTTTCAGAGTCTTTAAAACGTCTTGAAACAGATATTGGGGCGATTCTTTTTTTTCGCTCACGCTCTGGGATTAAACTTACGGCTACCGGACGCTTATTTTTAGAGAAGGCAAAGAACGTAACCTCTTCTTTAAAAAATTTAAATCTTCGTGCAGAGAGTGATCAAGTTTTTGCTGGTCGATCTATTGTTATTGGCTGTCACCCTACAGTGGCATCTTACTCATTACCGAAGACCTTAAGCTACTTGAAGCAAGAAGCCTCTGATTTTAAAGTGGAACTTAGACATGATTTGTCTCGAAATATTCAGAGTGCTGTGCAGAGTGGAGTTATTGATGTAGGTCTTGTTATTAATCCTGTTTCTGTACCCGATCTCGTTATTAAACGATTGGCCTTTGATTATGTTTCTATTTGGACTGCAAATAGAAGTAAACCGTTTGATACTATTATTTGTGATTCAGATTTATTTCAGACACAGTCAATTTTAAAAAAATGGAAAGAAAGACCTCAAAAATTGATTTCGACCACTCAGCTTGATCTTATAGCAAGATTAGCTTATGAGCATATTGGATATGGAATTATTCCTGATCGGGCCGTGCAGTTAAGTGGACTCAAACTTTACAAACTTGAGAATTCTCCAAGCTATAAAGATGAAATATGTCTTATTTACCGCCCTGAGTTTGGTAAGCAGGAATTTGAAAACATAACAATCGAGGCATTAAAGCAGAGCTTTATTTCCTAACATCCAGATTAATGCCTGGAAGAATCTCTGCTGGAGATTCAACCCCCATAAGGTATTCAATTGTTGGGCGAATAAGACCATGATGACCGCCAAGTTTTTTATTCTTTGTGGATTTGACTCCACGTCCACGCATGTATAAGAAAACATTTTTATTTGAGACATCGTCATAGCCATGAGATGTCCATTGTGTTTTCTCACCTCTTGAGTGATCTGTTGTAACAATGAGTGTTGTCTGCTTTCCATATTCACCCATTGATTCTAATGTTGTAATTATTTGATCGAGATATTTATCATAAGTCTTAATGCTTTTGACGTAGCCAGGGTAATCGTTTGCATGGCCATATTCATCAGAGTCCACAAGAGAAATATACATGAGACGGGGACAATTCTTTTTTAGATAATCCATTCCTAATCTAAATGTATACTCATCCTTTCTTGATTCCTTCCAGATGGGTAAGTCCCCCATGGCCTTTTGCTGAATTCGAATCATCTCTTTATCAAATAACTCATCCTCACGAACCTCTGGATATATCGCGCGAGTGATTTGAGTTGAATCCATCGCTACAGATGACATCATTCCTTCCCATGAGGCAAAAGCCGCAACCTCTGAGGGATTTAAATTAAGTTTTCTTTTTACTTTTTCAAGAACGGTTTCTTCTTTTACTGTTCCACAATGATTATTTCTACAGTCTGTCGCATGTCCAGTCATAATCGCTTGATAAGAAGGCAAGCTTATTGCAACGGAGCTAGCAATTTGGTAATTCCCTTTTTCACCTAAAACGACACCATCTTTGGCATGAGCCGACCAAAATTTTTTTAAAATTTTTCCTCTTTCAAGGATAGGAATTTTCCTACGATGGAAAAAATCCGTTCCCTCAAAAAATTCCTTATTTCTTACACCATCCCAGGTAAAAAGAATGACGTTTGGACCTTTATTCTCACAACTTTGGGCCATAGCTTTTAGGGTAATGAATGACAAAATTGAAAATAAGAAATATTTCATAAGAACGATCTCTCCCAGAGTTTGATAAATTCTTATCGGGTTAAAAGGTGCATTTTTTAGATGATAATTCGAAGCACTTTTGTCGGTTTTCTTCTTGATGCTATGAAGGTATTCTTTAAATATTCTTATGGAAAATCTTTCACTTAAACAACAATTCAAGCTTTGGACTTCGGTAGCTCTCCAGAGTTTTGGAGGGCCAGCAGGTCAAATTGCCGTGATTCATAGATTAGTCGTTGAAGAAAAGAAACTTATCTCAGAAGAGAAATTTCTCCATGCCCTTAATTTTTGTATGCTGCTCCCAGGGCCTGAGGCACAGCAATTAGCAACCTACATTGGCTGGCTTATTCATAAAACAAAAGGCGGCTTGATTGCAGGGCTCCTTTTCATCTTACCCGGCTTTCTTTCTATCCTGACACTCTCTTATTTTTATGTTTTATTTTATCACCTCGCCCTTGTTCAGGGGTTTTTTTATGGATTAAAGCCTGCTATTGTTGTTTTCGTAACTGCTGCTTTATTTAAAATCTCTCAAAGAGTATTAAAAAACACTTTCCATTTATTTTTGGCAATTGGTGCATTTATTGCACTTTTCTTTTTTAATCTCGCATTCCCAGTCGTTGTTATTTTTGCTGGTTTATCTGGAATTATTTATGCTCGATTTAGTGGAGTTTCAAGCTCCACTAAACCTCAACAAATGCCTCAACTCTATCAAACCTTTAAGACGTTTTCGCTCTGGAGTTTTGTGTGGATTTTTCCGATATTTCTGACTCACTCTATCTTGGGAGAGAAATCGACATTACACACGATGAATATATTCTTTAGTAAAATGTCGATGGTGACTTTTGGTGGGGCTTACGCGGCATTGTCCTATGTCGCCCAAGAGGCAGTGGCAACTTATGGCTGGGTAAGTAGTGGTGAAATGCTTGATGCTCTCGCTATGGCCGAGTCCACACCTGGCCCCTTGATTCAGTCTGTGCAGTTTGTTGGTTTTTTGGGCGCCTACCGATTTCATGACTTTGCATCTCCTATGCTTTCGGCTTTTCTGGCATCAATCCTAGTTACATGGATGACTTTTGCTCCCTGTTTTCTTTGGATTTTTACTTTTGCTCCTTATGTAGAATTTATCCGAGGGAAAAAGATTTTTTCTGAAGCCTTAAATGCGATCACGGCTTCAGTAGTTGGAGTTATTCTTAATTTATCACTTTGGTTTATATTGAAGACAATTTTTAAAAATTCCCATCGACTTGAGTTTAAGTATTTAAGCCTAGACCTTCCAATTTTGAATTCGATTGATCTTTGGGCTGTGTTAATTTGTCTATTGGCTTGTGTTCTTAGGTTCAGATATAATAAAAATCTTTTCACCATTCTCAGTATATCAGCTTTACTTGGAGCGTTAATCCAGCTTTTTTCTCATTTGTAGAATAACCTTCTCTTACATTTGTTGATGCTAATTTTTTTAAGACATATCTTTTGTTAACATTTAGTTTCACTTTTAAGGAGATTGTGATGGTTTTTTTCGCTGCAATTATGCTGGCAAATGTTTTTGCTGGTGATGAAAATTTTCTTAATCATAAAGAAATTATAAGGCGCTTTGAAACTAAAGTTTTTACCACAAACTCTCAACCACTACGTCATCGTATGATGAGGATGGAAGTTAGACCTCATGCAGATAGAATTCAGGTTTATAACATCCCATCGACAGTAAAAACTAAAGTTGATTTAAGATATAGAGATACTCCAACTAAGAGACAGTTTGGTAGTACTTGCTCCGCTTTTGGATTGGCGGCTTCGATGGAAAATGCTCTTTTTCAAATTAGACCGACAGATTTGTCTGAGCGCCATCTTTGGAATAAGTATCGCAAATACAGCTCAAAATCGGCCATTAAAGCTGCCCTAAAAAAAGGCGCCATTACAGATGAAGAATTCTGGCCGATGAGTGATATTTTTCCAAACTACGGTTACAAGAAATCTGCTAAAGCAGTTCTTAAGAACGCTCCCTATATTGATACCAAGGTTGATTTAGCGATTAAAGCTTTGGATCAAAATAAACCTGTATACTTAGGGTTGAGTGTTACTGATTCTCTTTATGCTTGTCATAAGGTTGTAGATCCGAAGTCCCCACCTAACGGTGGGGGACATGCGGTTAGCGTAGTTGGTTACGGGCTAAACCAATCGATTCCTGGCGGAGGCTATTTCATCATCAAAAATAGCTGGTCAGCAGATTGCGGGGATCATGGTTACCAATACGTTCCTTTCAATTACTGCTCACGTGAAGACATGTATTGCATCATGTGGGTAATTGATGAGGTTGGTCTTATTGGTAAGAACTTTCAGTATGACTTGAACCATGATTGATATAGTTTTCATTTGTTTCAAGCATAAACGTTTCTAAAAGTTTTTGAGTCTCTTCGGGAAAATCTGTTTGAAATATTCCTTCAAGTCTTAGTTGTTTAATTTTCTTAATGAGCTTTTTTAGCGCCTGATCAATCTCTTGATATTCTCTTTGATAGGGAAGGCTTGGTGTGGCTTCAATTGCCTCTTCAACACCTTTTACCTTTGCAATTTTTACGAATTTTTTGATCTCGCGAACTGGTAGTTCCTTAATATGTTCAATCGCTGCTTGCTGATCTTCTTTTTTGAGTTTCACGATTTCATTTGTTTGACTTAAAGAGAGTTCACCATTCTTTCTCGCCTCTTTTACTTCTGGAGCCGCCATTTCATCGCGGTTAATAGCTTCATGGATTTGCTTTGGAGAAAGTCCTGTCTTTTCAGAAACCATCGTAAGAAATTTCTCAGCAGGCAGAGTGACTTTTTCTACATTCGTATCTTCTATTTTAGTGTCTTCTACTTCTGGCTCTGGAAATAAATCTTGGTAAATTTCCTTCGCTCTTCGAAGATGAGACTCAATTTCAATTTTTGAAAGATCTTTACGCACAAGATTTTCATCAATGGAAACAAGTTCTTTTTCAAGCGCATTGCCATCAACAACCATAACTGGGGTTTCAGTGAAGCCTAAGTTCAGCATGGCCTGATAACGACGGGCCCCTGCAAGAATAACATTATCTTTAGATATAACGAGGGGAGCTATTAAACCCAAAGTTTTAATAGATTTTTCAAGCTCAGAAACATCAGTACCTAAACGTAAGTAAGGGTTAGTGGCCTTAAGCTCATTAAGCTTTCTCATTTCCATTCTTGCTCCTAAAATATTTGATGGGTGTATATTGGGGTGACCGATCGAGAAAGTCAGGTAAAAGAACTTCAAAAAATCTGACATTAAATGAATCGTATTTGATTTGATTAATTGTCTAAATAAAATAGTTAAATTTCCGATTACATTTCGATGATTTTATTTAGATTTATCCTCTTTATTCTTTTTGCCACCACTTCTGCTTTCTCTGCTGAATGTACTCAGGGGGTCAGTCTTACGCCACAAGGTTTTAAAGTTGGAAACAAGCCTTTTGTATTTAAGGGTGTAAACGTTCATCTGGATATCGCTGCTTTAAAGGTGGGTAAAGAGCTACAGACTTTTCTTGCTCATCATGGTTCCTATGATAAGGATAATAATTCTTATTGTCGTGATCCTCAAAACTGGGGACCGATGCAATGTTGTCGCTCAGAATTAGAATGCCGAACCCAATGGGAAGCCAATCAGTTAACGCGCCTAAAAGAGCTGAAAGTGAATAATATTCGTCTGCTCCTGGATTATTTTGGATTTGAAACTATCGAAGGAATTGAGCGACCAGTTTTTTATGTCGGTTTGATAGATAGTTTTAATGCGAGCACAAATTCTTTTAATAAGGCCTGGCTACGTTTAGATATCCCGACTGAAAGAAATAGAGTCATCTCTCACATTAAAGATGCAATTAATATTTTTGGCTCACACGGAATGAAGACTATTCTTTTATTAAATGGCCGCAGATATTTCGTTGATCGTTCTGATAGAAATAAAATGTTTACTGATTTTGTCACAGCTCTTTCTTTGCAGCTTAAGGGTAATACTTCTTTGATTGGTTTTGATTTGGCCAATGAGCTTGATTTACAAACAGAAGGAAGATATCCCTCAAAATTAGAATCTAAGTCACTTGTGCAATCGTGGGTCAACGCAATTAGAGTTGGCGCAAATGATAAGACGAGTCTCATCACTCTAGGATTGGGAGAGCCGGTCAATGCCGTATGGAGTTTTGATCCCTTCTTTCTTCCAATTGATTTTGTCTCTTGGCACATTTATCATCCGCGAATTTTTAATAAAGCAATTCCTTTAACTACGGATGACGTTGACCAAGCCATCTATCATGCTGGGCGAGGTTCTTGCCATAATAACCCATGCCCATTTTCTGGAGTTTTTGATGGAGCAAATTGCCTTGTGAAAACTGGTCCTCTTGGGGCCACAGGAGCGAGGAGTGAAGGAGGAAAATTTTATTTTTCTTCTAGCAATAATTCGTGCTCTGAAGGAGTTTTAACAGCGAAGGGATGTGAAATATCTTCTTATCATAATGGCTGGGATAAACCATTTATTTTGAATAAAACCTTTTTGTATGTGTCTGCGAAATCGGCAAAATGCCCTTCAGGTTATACATTTGATGGTGCCAACTGTTTTCTCTACTCTCTACCTATTGGAGTGGATGCAGATGTTCGTCGTATTGGTTGGAAGCGTTACTTCACAACCAAAAGATTGAAATCAGAATGCCCAGGTTTTCGCTTTGCAAGTCGGTGTTATGAGAGTGAGATTCCCGCTTCTTGGTCTCCCTTTATTTTACCAAAGCCACATTACTATGTTTCTGCCCACAAATGCGACAGAGGAATGAAGCCTTCTATAATTGGTGAAACAGGGGTCTCTGTTGATAATTCTATAAGTGCTGGAATGGGAGATGAAAATCAGCAGAAGGCCTATCTCATGCAATATTCTCAAAGAGCACTTGATTGTGGTCTCCAGGGACTGCAGTGGTGGGAGCTTGGGGATGTTCACTGGGGAAGTAGTGATAACAATTTAGGGCTAATGACTTATTTTGGTCAGGATTTTGATGGTCAGCGGATGCGTCCATCAGGTGAGTGGATGAAGGATAGATTTCCTTTTTCGGCTCAGGGGCCTTGCACCATGCCTCTAACCTTTTTGAAGTCCTCAAATGGGAGAGGCGATTATGGGTATGAAGTAGAAGTTGTAAAAGTTGAAGGGAGTGGTATTTTAGCCAAAAAAACACCCTTACCTCGAGCACTTTTGAGGTGGGATTATAAGAGCGACTATTCTGATATGAAGGTATTTGTTACAGATGAGAATGGTAAGTTCACGCTTTATTCTCCAAATAAACTTTTTGCAGTGACTGCAACTCAGTTTGGCCATCTCCCTTACAATGGAAATCAGGTTTCTTATCTCGATTCCATCTCTCAATCAGGGAAGACAATAAAGGTTCGCCTAGAATTAAAAGCCGGTTCCTCGGATGAATTGACTCCCGCAACTACCATTACTGGATCACCTTCTAGTACCTGCGTGCCCATCAATTGAGATACTAGACTGGTCGGGAATTAGGAATGAATTTACCTCATTGAGATTCATACCTAATGATGGAAAAATTAAGTACTTACATTATTTTTGATTTTCTGGAGCTTAAATGAAAGTTGGAATTCCTTCTGAGGTCATGACCTCAGAAACTCGCGTGGCCGCAACACCAAAAACAGTTGTTCGACTAAAAAAGCAAGGCTTTGATGTCTTTATTCAAAAGAATGCCGGTGCTAAAGCACTTTTCTCTGATCAAGATTATATTGAAGCTGGAGCCGAGATCGTTGCGGATGCAGCCTCACTTTATAAAACAGCAGAGATCATTTTAAAAGTTCAGCCTCTTACTGTTGAAGAGATTAATTTTGTTAACCCTGGAGCACTGGTTGCCTCTTACTTATGGCCGGCACAGAATACAGATTTACTTAAAATTCTTGCAGAGAAAAAAATTAATGCAGTGGCGATGGATGCAATACCTCGAATCTCACGAGCACAGAAAATGGATGTACTTTCTTCCATGGCAAATATCGCTGGCTACCGTTCCGTGATTGAAAGTGCGAATTATTTTGGGCGCTTCCTAAATGGTCAAATCACGGCTGCAGGTAAAGTTGATCCTGCAAAAGTGTTAGTGATTGGTGCTGGAGTTGCTGGTCTGGCAGCAATAGGAACGGCCAATAGCCTAGGTGCTATTGTTCGAGCTTTTGATACTCGTAAAGAGGTGAGAGAGCAAATCCAAAGTATGGGTGCACAGTTTATCACAGTTGAAATTGATGAAGATGGGGCAACGTCTTCAGGTTACTCAAAAGAGATGAGTCAGGCGTTTATCGATGCAGAGATGGCCCTCTTCAGAGCTCAGGCCAAAGAAGTCGATATTATCATTACGACGGCGCAAATTCCGGGTAAGGCAGCTCCAAAGCTCATTCTCAAAGATATGGTTGAGATGATGAAGCCAGGGTCAGTCATCGTCGATCTCGCTGCATCCTCTGGAGGAAATTGTGAGCTGACTCGCCCTGGAGAAATTTATCAGTATCGTGGAGTTACAATTGTTGGGAAGGTTGATCAACTTCCAACTCAGGCTTCAGGACTCTATGGTAATAATCTTTGCCACCTTTTGGATGACATGGGAAAGAATGCCAATTTTAAAATCGATATGAATGACGACATCGTAGGACGAGCGATGGTTGTTTATGATGGAAAAATTAATTGGCCTCCTAAACCTGTGAGTGTGAGTGCCGCACCAGCAGCTAAAAAGCCAACGACTGATATAAAAGCAGAAAAACAACCAGAGAAAAAATCTTTTGCAGGTGTGTTCGCTCTCGCTGGAATTGGAATTGCACTATTTCTTATTGGAAGAGTTGCTCCACCAGAATTTCTTTCGCATTTTACAGTTTTTGTTCTTTCTTGCTTTATCGGATGGCAGGTAGTTTGGAATGTATCACATTCTCTTCATACGCCACTTATGAGTGTGACAAATGCTATTTCAGGAATCATCATTATTGGTGGTATCCTTCAAATAAAAAGCGATGTTTCTGCTCCCATAACGATACTTTCGCTTTTTGCAGTTTTAGTTGCCACCATAAATATTGCGGGTGGATTTTTTATTACTCACCGTATGCTTAAAATGTTCAGAAGGTAGATATTTTTATGATGACTCAAGGATTACAAACAGTTTCTTATATCGCATCAAGTATTCTTTTTATTCTCAGTCTTGGTGGACTATCCAACCAAGAGAGTGCAAAAAGAGGCAACCTCTTTGGAATTGTCGGAATGGGCATTGCCATTCTTGCGGCCGCTTTAGGTGAATCCACTCAAGGACATGGGATATTAATTGCGGTCATGATTATCGCTTCTCTGATTGGAATCGTTGTTGCGCAAAAAGTTGAAATGACTTCCATGCCTCAACTCGTTGCCATTCTACATAGTTTTGTTGGTCTTGCAGCAGTTCTTGTTGGATTTGGTAGTTATTTAGATGAACAGACTCAGTCCTTAACTGGTGCGGCCCATTCGATTCATCTTGTTGAGGTGTACTTGGGAATCTTTATTGGGGCTTTAACTTTTACTGGTTCAATCGTTGCCTGGGGAAAACTTCAAGGGACAATTAAGAGTAATCCCTTAATGTATCCCGGAAGACACTTTTTTAATATGTCTCTTATCGCAGTATCTGCTTTTTTCCTTTTGCGATTTTTAAGTGCAGACGATGCTGCTCAGGGAATGCAATATCTATTGATCATGACTGGGCTTTCATCGCTGTTAGGGATTTTACTCGTTATGGCCATTGGCGGAGCCGATATGCCAGTCGTTGTCTCTATGCTGAATTCGTACTCGGGATGGGCCGCAGCAGCTGCAGGCTTTATGCTTTCAAACGATCTTCTTATTGTTACTGGTGCCCTTGTGGGGAGCTCTGGTGCGATTCTTTCTTATATTATGTGTAAGGCCATGAACCGCTCGTTTTTCAGCGTTATTTTTGGCGGTATGGGCAATGCCGCTGGTAAAAAAAGTGAAGCCGTAGCAATTACTGGTGAAGTGAAATCAATCACCTCTGATGAAACCTGTGATCTTCTTAAAGATGCAAGAAAGATTGTGATCGTTCCAGGATATGGGATGGCCACAGCGAAAGCCCAGCATGCTATTTTTGAGCTAGTAAAAAAATTACAAGAGGGTGGAAGAGAGGTCACTTTTGCGATTCATCCTGTTGCGGGTCGATTACCGGGACATATGAACGTCCTTTTGGCCGAAGCAAATATCTCCTATGACATTGTTCACGAAATGGATGAAGTGAATCCAGAACTCCCTGAAACTGACGTTGTACTTGTTGTTGGTGCAAATGACATTGTAAACCCTTCGGCCCTTGAAGATGCTGGAAGCCCAATTTATGGAATGCCAGTGATTGAGGTATGGAAAGCGAAGCATGTCATTGTTTCAAAACGTTCAATGGCCGCAGGATATGCGGGAATTGAAAACCCATTGTTCTTCAAAGATAACACTCGCATGCTTTATGGAGATGCGAAGAAAACTGTTGATGCTCTCGTGCAGGGGATCTAAGTTAACTAATCTAGAATCATTTTAAGATAAATAGATGCAATCTGAGAATTATACCCGAACAACCTTTCAATGGTTTTCGGGTCTTTTTTTAACTGCTCTAGGCCATTTTTCATCACGCAATTTCTAAGGGTCATCGTTTCATCTTTTGGACCGTGAGTATCAGCACTCAAAAAATTGGGTGAATTCACATTTATTTCGTGAATCATCACACTTAAAAGATAATTTGATTCAAGTCCACCTAGTCCTTGGTCAACTGGCACATAGTCTGCCCATGAAACAACTTTTGGATCATTCTTCCAAGTGTCCGGTGAGAAAAATATCATTCTTTCAAATTGTGTTAAATCATTTCTTAAAACATTTGAAAGCCATTGTGCTTCGGGATGTTTTTTTAGTTTTTTATTCTTCGCCTTGTTCTGGATAAAGTCATTTGTTTTCACCATAAGGGACTTCATTTCTAGGAAACTTGAATTTGTCTCATCTGACTTGCCTGAATAATAGCTCACTCCCTCACCAGATCCTCCGCTTATGATTCTGATATCGTAATGGGAATTAATCCAGACATCTTTAAAAAATTCTTTCAATTCAGGATCTGATTCAAACCATTCTTTAGAAAGGGGAACAATAAGAGTTGTCTCTGAAGTTTTTTTCTTCTTAGAAGACATTGGATCATAAGCGGAGGTAATCATCGATTTGAGAAGTTTGATTTGCGCCGTTTTATCAAGATTACCGATTGAGAGTTGCTGCTGCCATTTTTTTTCAAGTTTTATAAATTCTTTTTGATCAAGAACTCTATTTTTAAGTTTTGCAATTAAAGCATTGTTTGAAGTGTTAAAAAAAGGATTCGAATTCGGATTAAGATTTTTTGCGAGCATTAATTGAAATAATGATTCTTCATAGAAGGCTTCTAGACTTGGGCGCTCTTCTTTTTCGGAGCATTTTTCATTTCCAATAAACGCCACAGGGTCGACCTTCCCTTGATAGAGTTCTCCATTTAAATGAAACACAATTTTATCTTCAATTTTGATCACTCTAAGGCCAGCTGGAACTTTCAACTCACCGTTATCTGTTTTAACTGTCCAGTAATTCCCACAACGTGTTGTGAGTCTTTGTGTTTCAAAGTTGCGCTGATTTGGGTTAAGAGAATTAAATTCCTCGATCTGATCGATTGAACATTTTGGAGTGATAAAGGCTTCAGCAAGTCTTTCAACTTTTTCATCAACATTTATATCTTTGTCACAAACAGGTTGCGATTTGGCATTGCTTGCGAGAGTTATAAAAAGAAAGATCCATAATTTATGGCTTGGCATGATCCCTTATCGACGGTTTAACGGAATTAACCTCCTTTTATTCTTTAAGCAGCGTCATTTCGGGTACTTAAGGTACCCTTGTAGACTGAAAATTCTTCAATATTGAACTTACATTTTGATAATGATCTCTTCGTAGGTTATGAAAGAGTTCTAATAAATCAAGTGTAATTTGGAGATTGAATGAGGTTCATATTTTTATTCATCTGCCTTTCATTTAAAGCATTTTCTTTCACTCCACTTCAGAGAATCGCTGTAATTTCTGATTTAAATAATTCCTATGGTTCAACTCAATATGGATTAGATGTAAAAAATGCAATTACTTCTCTCATTAAGTTACAACCTGATGTAGTCCTAAGCACGGGCGATATGGTGGCTGGTCAAAAAGCGGGGCTTGATTATAAAGCCATGTGGAGTGCTTTTCATGAAGTTGTCACTATTCCGCTTAGGAAGAGTAATATTCCTTTTGCTGTTACGGTTGGGAACCATGATGGTTCGGCATATGCAAAATTTGCTAATGAAAGGTCGATTTATGCCGAAGAATTTAAATCTTTTAAGCCCAATTTGAACTTTTCTGACGATTCAAATTATCCGTTATTCTATTCTTTTGAAATTGCAGAAGTGCTCTTTCTTTCTATTGATTCAACATTAGTGGGGCCTCTGGGACTGCTTCAAATGAATATGCTTGAAAAGGAACTTAACTTACATGCATCCAAAAAAGTTAAAGTTGTTTTCACTCATGTGCCACTTTTTCATTTTGCTCAAGTTAATGAGAATGAATCTTTTTTTGATTTGAATCTAGTAAGCCTTCTCGAAAGGCATGGTGTGAATTTGTATCTGAGTGGTCATCATCACTCGTATTATCCAGGTTTTTATAACGGGATTCATTATGTCTCTCAGGGGTGCCTTGGGGCTGGAGCGACAAAATTAGTAGGTAAAACCGAGGTTTCTCCGCGCTCGATGACAATGATAGAGATTTTTGAAAATCACTTTGAGGTTTTCGCCCTTAAAGGACCTAATTATACGGAACGTATCAATCACCTAGAGTTGCCAGCAAGTATCGAATCAAAAAATAAAATTTTAATTTTAAAAGATAAATCTGAGGTGCTTTTATGAAATTTGTATTCTTTCTTCTTTTTGCTTTTTTATGTTTTCAGGCGATCGCCATGCCAATTATGGATAATAATTGTGCAAAAGCTCTAAGTGTTAAAACAGAATTAGATTTTGAATTAATCCTTGGTGAAAATTCTGTTGCTCTTTTTGATTTTCTTAAAACCGAAGAAGTTGCGGGTTTATATCGCGCTGACGCTTTAAAGAAAGTTGATTCAACAACGAGTGCATTTATCGCGGGGTTATCAAATATTTTCCAGCACCGAAAATTCATTTTTTTAAACTTGAAGAGAGTTCGTCCAGATCACTCAGTTCTAGTTCATGAAACTGTTCATATGGCGCGTACTCTTATGACAATTAAATATAATCCTAATGTCGATTTATATAAGGATCCATATATTATAATTGATGATTCTAATGAGGAAGAGTTTGCTGAGACTGTAGAAAAGGTATATCAGGTTGTTGTGTCGGAATTTAAAAAAATTGAACCACAAGTTTGTCACTCAATCCAGACCCTGTAGTTTCTTGCCTCAATTGATAGATTAAATAGGTCCTGTGGAGCAAAGTCACTGGCATAAACTTTTTGAATGATTTCTTTTATGTTTATGCCCGATTCTTCAATCTTATCAGAAACTTTCGGGGGCATAAGAGTATCAAGGTTCTCTAGGGCCGTCATTGGTAAGGTCATTGAGATAACAGAACTTTTATCTTCAAGAACATTAATCTTAATTTGTGTTGCCTTCATTGAGGCTTCCTTTTGTATTAGATAAGGAGCAATAAGATCATTAAAGGGGATCGATATATTTCGATCTTGATAGACTCTTATAAGTGAAAAAAGGCTTCTCATCATAAGTAAAACCCATGGATCGGTGAACTCTCTAAGCTCCTTAATCTTTTCTCCATACAGTGTTTTGAGTTCTTCGGAATAATTCCATGAAGGAGATATAGGAGCATTTAAGAGAGGCCCAAAAAGTGCATCCCTCAGTTCTTGATCCTTATTTTTGAAAGAGCTTGCTTCTAATCTGATTCCAAATTCCTTGAATCCCTCTTTCACATCTTTATTACTTAATAGCTTTTTAAACCCATTAATTCTTCTTTCTGAGACAATTTGTGAGCAGCCATAGTCATACACTGCAACTTGCCCAGACTCTCTTAATCCCCAGTTACGATCATTTAGATCTCCATGAAGGAGTCCATGTTGAAGTAGAGAGTTCAAGAAAAAGTCAAAAATATTAAAATGTGAAAAACTTTTTAAGTCTTTGGCGAGATTTGAAATGACTTCTTCTTGTGTTAAAAAAGAGCTAGTTGAGTAATCTTTGATCACTCTAGGGACCGTGAACCTTTCATCTGCTTCAAAAATCTCAAAAAATCTCTGTTGAAAATGAGCTTCTCTGACGAGATCAGTTTCTTCTTCAAAAACTTCAGTAAGAAAATTTTTAAAAATATCTTTGTTGAATGAAAATCCCTTTGCCTTTGAGAAGTAACCTCCAAGGAGAAGAATATTTTCAATTTCTTTCTGTAATTTCTTTTTTATTCCCGGATGGAGAATCTTTAATGCGTATTTTTGATTTTCAATTTTAATGAAAAAAACTTGCCCCATTGAGGCCGCAAGAACTTCATCACTTATTTGAATTTCTTTTCCAAAAGCTTCTTGGAAAAGTTTTTTTGCTTCCTTGCTAGTGATGGATGATTTTGGTAGTTGGGTGACTTTACCCTGGCCAAGAATCTGACCAATTTTAGCACTAAGTCCCTGTGAATTTAAAAGTTCCTGGGCCCAGAATTGCTGCTCCTTACTTGGAAGGAACTTATATTTGAGCCTAAGATAAGGAATTTTTAAAAGGTTTGTTATCATTCATCCATTTTAATTAGAATTTAAATCAACTTCTTTTTGTTCTTTGATAAAAAGCGTTCCAACAATAAGTGTAAGTACAGCGATTGTTATGGGAAAATACAGCCCCGCTAGAATATCACCTGTTTTGTCGACAAGGTAGGTTCCAATTAAGGGCACCACGCCTCCAAACACGCCATTTCCAATATGATAGGGTAGGGACATCGAAGTGTAACGGATCTTAGTTGGAAATAGTTCGACCAAAAATGCTGCGATTGGGCCATAGACCATTGTCACAAATAGCACTTGAATGAAGATAAGTATCGTCAGTGCTACATGATTTGCTTCCATTAGAGGCATTCCTGGATCCGCAGCATTATATCCAGCATAATAGGCCATGGCCTTATAGATAGGGATATAACTAATGGACGCTACTAAACAGCCAGTCATCATGATTTTTTTTCTACCAATTTTGTCACTTAACCAACCAAAGAAAATGAAAAATGGAGTTCCTGCAAAAAGTGCAGCAGCAATAATATAGTTAGCATCAACGAAGTTTATTTTTAAAACAGTTTGAAGATAGAAGAGAGCATAAAACTGACCAGTATACCAGATTACTCCCTGCCCTGCAGTTGCGCCTAAAAGTGCAATGATAACCATTCTCCGATTCTCCGGATTTAAAAAGCTATCTCTTAGTGGGGATTTTGAAGCTTTACCATTTGCCTTCATCTCTTGAAACACTGGCGATTCATGTAATTTTTTACGAATCACAACAGATATGATGACAAGTAAAATTGAAAGGAGGAAAGGCACGCGCCAACCCCAAGTTGAAAAACTATCCTCACCCAAGGTAAGTCTTGTCGCTAGGATCACTCCTAAAGAAACAAAAAGCCCAAGAGTTGCAGTTGTTTGGATGAAACTGGTATAAAAGCCTCTTTTGTTGTTTGGTGAATGCTCCGCCACGTAAGTTGCAGCTCCACCATATTCGCCACCAAGAGCAAGTCCTTGAAGAAGTCTTAGAAGAAGTAAAAGGATCGGAGCAAAAATACCAATACTTTGATAATTTGGTAAAAGACCAATAAGGGTAGTGGATGTCCCCATGATAAGAAGTGTCACCATGAAGGTATATTTTCTTCCGATTAAATCCCCTAAATGACCAAAGAAGAGTGCTCCAAAAGGACGCACAACAAATCCAGTGGCAAACGTGGCAAGAGTGAGCAGTAAATTTACAACCTCGTCACCTTGTGGAAAAAATTGATTTGAAATAATCGTTGCAAGGCTTCCGAAGATATAAAAGTCATACCACTCAATAAGAGTTCCGGCCGAGGAAGCACCAATAACTGTCCATATACTATTGCGGGGGATTTCTTTACTCATTTCTACTTACCTTTTCCTTCTATGACATAATCTCCAAGAATGGGCAGATTCGTGTGAAGAACGAGTTTCAATTGATCCCAGCCAAGACCTGGGGCAGTTGGGTGATAAGTTAAAAACATTTCAGATTTTTTATTGTCTGGAATGATATGAATTCTATGCGCATCATTGAGCGTTCCTAAAGTAACACGTCCCAAGTAGACAATTTTTGCTTCTTCAAGTCTCATGGATTTTACTTTCTCGAGTTCCAAATAACCTCTTTCATCTAAAAAAATGGAAGGTAATTTTTGTTGATAATTCCCTTTAAGGAATTGACTAGGAACAGGAACGAGATCTTTTTTCTTAATTTCATAGACCATATCAATTAAAATTTGATCAGAATTGGGCTGGATTTTAGAAATGGCACTAAGAAATCCACCCTTGTGTAATTTGCCGGGCAAAATATCAAATTGGGAAGACTCAGAGGCGAACAGACTAAGGGAAGCCACACAGAAAATTAGCAAAAGTTTCATCTATATTCTCCTAGATAGATTAACTTTATCTAAGGGCCTATTCATTGAATAGCGGAGATTTTAAATGAAAGACTTTTTGAGTCGGACTATGGCTTACTTTCTAGTAAGTATTTAAATTTTGCAGAAAAGGTTTCTAGTACTTTTTCGTAATCACCAGAGTCCTTAACAATATAGTCTGCAAATTCCTTTGAAGGCTCCACAAACTGATCATGCATAGGTTTAACTTGCTTAAAGAATTGATTATGAACACCCTCAGGAGTTCTTCCACGCTCATGTACATCCCGATCAAGACGACGTTTAAATCGTAAGTCCTGGTGGGTATCAAAAAAGATCATTTCATCGAAAAGGCAACGTACGTTTTCCGGGTGAAAAATAAGAATTCCATCAACTAGGATAATTTTCTTGGTTGGTTGATGGTAAGTCTCCGACTTACGAGAATGTGTAGCGAAATCGTAAATCGGAATGTCGGCATCTTTACCTGATTTTAACTGGGCCAGTTTTTCGGCCAAGAGATCAAAATCCAAAGACGATGGGTGGTCAAAATTGACTGAGCCTCCATCAAAATCAAACTTTGAAGATTGATCAATGTAGAAATTATCTTGATAAACCAGGGCACAATTCTCTTGGCCTATATTATTAAAAAGCGCTCTGGCAAAATAAGTTTTTCCTGAGCCACTCCCACCAGCAATACCAATAATTTTAATTTTATCCATTTATACTACTTGGTTTGAAATAATCGATCGCCAGCATCTCCAAGACCTGGAACAAGATAACCATCACTATTCATTTCTTCTTCAATATTAAGCGCAAAAATCTCAACGTCAGGGTGTTCACTATTTAAACGATTGAGAGCGTGTCTACTAACAAGGATAGACATGATTTGAATCTTTTTGACTTCATAACCTTTCAGGCGCTCGATTGCTGCCGATATGGTATCACCCGTTGCAATTAAAGGGTCGCAAAGAATTGCAGTCCGTCCTTTAATATCAGTAGGCATTTTAAAATAATATTCAACCGTCGTATTCACGAATTTATCTCGATAAATACCAATAAATCCTGCAGAGGCAAAAGGGATCATCGAAAGGGCCCCCTCAAGCATCCCGTTACCAGCGCGCATAATGGAAACGACTACAGGAACATTTACAATACGATCAACTTTCATCTTTGCGAGAGGAGTTTCAATCTGTGGATGATCAAAATCCTTCCAATCCCTCATCACTTCATAAGCTAAAACTTTTGATATTTCAGTAACTAGTGCACGAAATTCGTTTGAGTTTGTTGTCTTATCTCTTAGATAACCCAGTTTGTGTTTGAGAAGTGGGTGCTCAATGATATGTAACTTCGTCATAAATTCTCCTAAAAGACAGTTCCGTCAGAGTCAAGTTTAAGGGGAGGTGTGCCGTCCGCTCTTTTTTCTTTCGCCGCAATTCTTCCGGCCCACCATGTTCCGCCTTCCAGTACTTTTGCAAGAGGGAAGTCGGCTTCTGATTTGTGAAGTTTTTGACGAACAAGCTCGCCAATTTTATCTAATAAAACAATTGTAAGAGCACGCCATTCCACAATAAGGTCCGAGTCTGGTTTGTGTGCCTTAGTTAAAAGTTCTGGATTCTTGAGGGTCAGGATTCCTTTATCAAGTAACAGGCCTCCATTTCTATATTCAGGAAGACCTGTCATTAAATGAACATTCTGAACTTTCACTCCAGCTTCTTCAATTGGCTCAATTAGAGAGTAAGTCATCCATTGAGAAAGTTTATGAAAAGGAACGAGTGAGTTGAAGTCCTCTTTTGATCCGAGTAGTGAATGATGCCAAACATCTCCAAGATTGATTCCGTTAAGAGAAATTCGGCCAGGCCAAATTGGGCCAAGTCCATCAAGGACGGCCCTTAAAAGATCTACGGCCTCAACGAGGCTGCCCTTGGATTGCATGAAATCAAAAATAAATCCTGGTCTAGAGTGCTTAAAATGTGTGCCATTTTTAGCTAACGTCTCCCCTAAAGTTTTTAAAAGACTCAGACGCCCCTCAACACCAATGAGTGGGTTTAAAGCCGTTACTTGAAACCCTTTTTCTAATTTTTCTTTGGTCAGATTCATTAATCCTTGGGCCGTTACCTGCCAAGGCTGCTTTGGATCATGTGAGAAGTCACCATTAAGGAACATATAAAGACTTGCGACAGCAAGCCCTTCAGATCGACCGAAACTTTGCTTTGACTGCTCTTCAAAGAAGCTCCACTTTTCCCCAGCTCCAGCATCCAACAGAACTGAAACCACAACAAGATCAAGCTTGATTCTTGCTTGCTCTGCCTTTGGGAGAGAGGCGATTTTATCATTTAGTGACTTAAGTCTATCAATTCCTCCCACCTTGAAGTGTCCCCAACGTGAGTGAAAAGGAATATTTAGATCAGGATAATTTTTCTTAATCACCTCAATAACAAAATCGACAACAGGTAAAAGTTGAGATTCGTGATACTCAAAATGAGTTTTACCTTTAAGTGTAAGATCAAAAAGCAAATTAGATTTTTCCCTGATTGCTTTTGGAGAAAGAATATAATTTAAATCAGCCTCTGTTGCCTTCATTTTTTCTCCTCAATCTCACGGCCTTTAACTTTAATCAGCTCTTCTTTGGATTTCGCACCGTCCACTGTAAAATAGCCAGCTGCTTTTTTTGCTTCCATTTCAACCTGTGCATCAGGCGGGATGAGATCATCAGGAATAGATATTCGATTGACCACTTCAATTCCACTGCCTACGATTGCGTCGTACTTCATATTCGACATTGAATGGAGATTATGGATTTTCTTAATTCCAAAAAAGTGGAGAGGGTCTGGCATAAATTCTTGGAAACGAGCATCTTCAACACCTGCTACACATTCTGTTCGTTGGAAATATGTTGCAGCAGAATCTCCGCCTGTTTGACGTTTACGAGCGTTGTAGACGAGAAATTTTGTCACTTCTCCAAGTGCACGGCCTTCCTTCCGGTAGTAAATAATAATTCCTACGCCACCCTTTTGGGCGGTTTCAGCTGCATGCTCAATTCCCCACATAAGGTACGGTCGGCATGTACAAATATCAGACCCAAAAACGTCTGAACCATTACATTCATCATGCACTCGACAGGTAAGTTCGACCTTTGGATTAGCAAGATCTTGAGGATTCCCAAAAATGTACGCTGTTGACGAGCCAATAGGAGGAAGCCAAGTTTTTAGGTCAGGGCGAGTGATGAGTTCTGGATACATACCTCCAGTTTCTTGAAAAAGAGTGCGACGAAGATCACCTTCCTCTACACCAAGCCTCTTAGCAATGCCTGGAAGAAACCATACAGGATCAAGAGCAACTTTAGTGATTTTTATATCACCATTTTCAAGAATGATTTTCCCGTCTGGCTTGAGTCTGCCTTTTTCAATGGCCTGATAAATTTCTGGGATCTGTAAGCGGGCCTGAGTTACCGCTATCGTTGGACGTATATCATAGCCCTTATCAAAGAGAGGTTTGAAATTCTCAAGAGGATCTAATCCCCAAGGATCAATTGAAACGATTTTAAGTGGATCAAACCAAGAATCATGGGGCCCAATTTTTATTGGGCTCTCAGTATTCGTGAGATCTGGTTTGTGTTGCGAGGGAAATTTTCCACTAGCGATGGAGAGCGCACGATATACAGTATAAGATCCAGAGTGGGTTCCAATCGCGTTTCGGCGAGTTGGGTTTGTTTGCGAAGCGACTACAGGGCCACGCTCCATCGGATTTTTTGCTCCCCAGTGAATTGGAAGACTCTCTTTATATTTAAGATTTGAGTGAGTCGCCAAAATGACATGGTGAGGTTTAGTTTCGTTTTGCATATTTCTTCCTTATGACATCCAATTTGAATCGACTTGTTTTTCCCATTTAAGAGTAATTTTTTTAACGTTACTCCAAAAATCAAGACTGTGTTGTCCGGTGATATCTCCATGACCAAACTTGGAGGCGTTTATTCCGCCAAAAGAGAATGGTTCACGAGGAACAGGAACACCAATATTAACTCCAACCATTCCTGTTGAAGCCTCTCTAATCACTCTTTCAGCATGAATCCCACTAGAAGTGAAAACCGAGCAGGCATTCCCATAATCGACTGAATTCTCAATTGCCATGGCTTCTGTGATATCTTTACAACGGACTATTGAAATCACCGGTCCAAAAAGTTCTACTGAAGCAGCTTCAGACCCTGGTTGTATATTGTCTAGAATTGTTGGGCCTATCCAATGACCACCCTCAAAACCAGCAGGTGCCTTGGCTTTCCTTCCATCTAGAAGAACTTTTGCACCAGCCTTTTCAGCGCGATCAATCGCATTTTTTAGGAACTCGACCTGTTCTTTCGTGATGATGGCTCCCATGTCTTGGCCGAGCTTTAATGAACTAGCACGTTCAATAATTTTTTGAATATGCTTATCAACATCACCAACAGCTAATAACACTGATGCGGCCATACATCTTTGACCAGCACATCCAGTAAAAGAGTCTGAAATACCCATTCCGCTTAGATCTAGATTTGCATCGGGAAGAAGTACAATATGGTTTTTTGCTCCACCAAGCGCAAGCACACGTTTTCCGTGCTGACTTCCACGCTCATAAACAAGTTTTGCAATTTTAGTTGATCCGACAAATCCAATAGCTTTGATAGATGGATGATCAATAATTGCTTCTACTGCTTCACGCCCACCTTGAATAACGCTAAAGAGTCCATCAGGAAGACCAGCTTCTTTCAGCGCATTTGCAATTTTAAGAGATGTTAGTGGTGTTTTCTCTGAAGGCTTCCAAATATAAGCATTACCTAGAGTCAAGGCTATTGGGATCGTCCACATTGGAACCATTGCAGGAAAATTAAAAGGTGTAATATTGGCAACAATTCCTAGAGCTTCACGACGATATTCACACTGAACACCGCGAGAAACTTCAAGCTTTCCACCGAGGTCTAAATTTTGAAGAGAGATGGCGTACTCTAAGACTTCAATACCTTTCATGAGTCCAGCGAGACCTTCACTAAAAGTTTTTCCAGACTCTGCAGACTTCAGGTGCGCAATTGCTTCCTGGTCACGAAGAAGAATATTGCGAAAATTAAACATCACTTTTGTTCGTTCTTTGATTGGAGTGTTGGCCCAGTCTTTTTGTGCTTTTACCGCTAGCTTGACTGCTGCTTCAACATCTTGAGAGGTGGAGTTATAAAATTCTCCGATGACTTCATGATTATAGGGGCTAATAACTTCGCCTTTTTGGCCAGAGCCTTTAACCCATTGGCCACCAACGAAATTTTGAACAGAAATGACTTCTTTGGGTAAGTTCACCGAAATCATGCAATAAATCCTTGGAAGTTTGAATTTTTAAAAAGAGTAATCCTAACTTGCTTGATTTAGCTCGTAAAGAGACGTTGGCAATCAATGCTGTGCTTCAGTATGACTTGCAAAAAGCCAATCGTAATCTAAAAATGCTAGGGGGAGATTTCTAGACCTTTCTGGTCAAGTAATGCCAGAAGCTTATTAGTTTGGTTTTTCTTCTTTATTCTTGCTGTCACTTATTCTTGTGACTACGAAGACCCAGGCCAATTTACGATGAAAGATATTCAAAAGGTTTAAAACGGGCGAGGGTTTCCTCGCCCTAGGATGAATTAATTACGACAGTCTAGAAAAAAGACTGAGCCTCTGTGAGCAAGAGTGGCAGAGGTTTTATTTGCATGAAATTGAAACATAACGGCCTGATCAACCTCGCCGCCAGAAGCACTGTCAATATAAACTGCGCCCACGTAAGTTTTATCTCCAATAGTTGTTTTTTCAAATTTTGTCGTAAGCATATACTTTGTAGATCTCATGTCCATTTCAACCACTTTAACAAACTCGTCACCTTTAGAATCAGCAGTAATCTGAACTTCACTTAGTGCGTCCCCATAAGTTGTACATTGAAGCAAAACCTTTTCCTTCGCAAATGCGCTTAGTGAGAGGAGTGATAAGGCGATAAAAATAATTTTTTTCAAGATGAACTCCCATTTGATAGATTTGGATGTCGTAATCCTAAAACAATTTTCAGGCACCAAGTGCTAACTTGAAAATGTTAGCCGGTGCTGTCTATCTTTTAGACATAAGCGCCAATTTTATGAGTTTGATAAGTTTTGAAGGTGAAACCAGACTTCTTGAGTCCACTTCTTTTCAAGAGTTTAGCCCATTTTCACATTTTTTTGCAAATTAGGTTGAGTCTAAAGTCCAGTCGCATAAAATGTTGTGATCTCTAATTTATTAAAAGGATCCTTATGAAAGGGCTATTTTCATCCCAAGATTCAAAGTTCGCCATTCGGACAGCACTTCTAGTTACCCTCGTACCAGCACTTATGATTGCTCTTGTGGTTTATTCTGTATGGTTATTGATCTCACTGAATTTTTCATATTTCCTTGCTAGTGGAGTTCCTCTAAATGAAGAGAATACCGATGTCTTTTTGAATTATCTGATTCAAACTCAGATTGATTATCTCCCTTATGTAGGGGTGTTTTTTATTTTGGTCTTTTTCATAGGCCTATTTTTATCACACATCATTCTAAGACCTTTCAATGAACTCATCTTAATGTGTAATGAAATTAAAAATGCCAAAGGTGAAAAAATTAAGATCGTTGGGCTTGAAAAAAGTAAACTACTTATCAAACTAGGGGATTTTATTTGTTCATATGCAGAAGCTAAGAAAAATCAAAAAACAATTGAAATTCCTGCAGAACTTCAGAAAGTCCATAAACCAGTTATGGATTATGTATTCTACTTCCAGTTTTCTTGTATCATTCTCATCCTGATGTCTATTGCAATAGGCTCTATTTATCTTTTTACAAATCAACTACACTCATCAATTGTACAGACTGCAATAGAAGTTTTAAGAGCACCTAAGGGGATGTCCACATTCCTTGCCTCCCAAGAAAAAGTTTTTGATCTGATTGTTCTCGTTCCGAGTATTTTGGGAGGAGTTCTTTATTTTGTGATAGCAAGAGTCATCATTTCAAAAATTCAAGGAGTGACGTACGCGTACGTAAGAGATGTGTGTGAAGTTGCAAAAGGAAATACTAAGCGAAGATTATCACCTCGTTCTGAGGACCCTGGCCGTGAGGCTGCAGCCGCTGTAAATGAAGTATTAGAATATCTTCACCCTCAACCCCAAGCAAAAGTGAACATAAGTGAGGCTGAGACTGTGGGTGGAATGACCCCTTCTAAAGCTTAAAGATTAAAATATCCCGCCGAATGGCGGGATATTTTATTTCCTTGCAGATTTCTTTTTGTCCCCAATAATTATCATCTCAAACGTATTTAGGAATTCAGGGTCATAGTGACCAATGTCGTCCTTCATCATTTTAATTGCCTGGTCAGCCGAGTATTGAGTATCCCCGTAAGAAGCTTTTGAGAGAAGTGAGCAAAAACCATCTGCAATCGCAACAATTTTTGCGGGTGGAAAAATAAGGCTGTTATTAAGCCTATTTGGGTATCCACGTCCATTGTATTGCTCATGATGTTGCATAATAATCGATCTGATATCTGAACTGATCCCCTTGGTGAAGTCTACAATCTTAAGACCGATTTGAGGATGATCTTTAATTTCTTCCCACTCTTTAGGGGTCAGATTCTGCTTGGTGAAAAGTTCTTTATTCACTCGGGTATGTCCCACGTCATGAAGAAGAGCTCCAAGTCCTATGTTCATCAAATTTTTTGGATTATTTATCCCTAATTTTTTTGCCAGAACTAGAGAGAAAAGCGAGACCATATAGGAGTGCTTCAGTAGTTGTATGTCACCAGCAAGGGCCTTGAAAACTTCAATGGCAGAACTAATATCATCTTCAAGTAAGTGTAGAGCACCCTTAACTTGATGAGTCGCCCATTGCATATTTGTTTCAAGCTCATCATTCTCACTTATGATCTTTTCATAAGTGAGTTCAAGGCTAGTTTTCATAATGTCGATCATTTTTGCTTTGTCGATTGTTCCTTTACCAGTATTGAATTGATCAATTAGCTCGCATAAAAACGAGCCAAATAAATTTTTTTCCTCATTTGAGACATATAAAATTTTAAGATCTTTATTTTCATAACGATAAATTTGATTTGGATCATGCTCTGAATTCTTGTGATAAATCTTGGTGTATTTATCATCAGCGAGTTGAATGTAGACATCAAAAGGAAGGGGACCAGTAAAATAGTAAATAAACTTGGTTGTAACAGGAAGAAAATCATTTGCCATTCAGAGCATCCTCAGAAATGTTGATTAGCGTGAATTCATTGCTCATGATTTTTTCACCATCTATTTCAATTACGGCCTTAAAGCGAAAGGATTTTTCAATTCTCAACAAGAGGGTAACCTTAATATCTAGAACATCATCAGGCCTAGCAAATTTCTTATACTTGGCGTAATGGATAGCTCGTAAGACACCTAAAGCGTGACCCTTGGTAGATTCTGAGTCGTAATCTTCGACGGGAGAATAAAACTCGGTGATGAGTAAACCAGCTGCTTGGGTGGTCATTTCTTGCATCATCGCCCCTGGGACAATTGGAGTGCCAGGAAAGTGTCCTTGGAGATAAAAGTCTTCTTGCCGTGGTATTATCTGAGCATGAATTGTCTCTTTTGAAACATCAATAATTTTATCTATAAGGAGGTAAGGGGGACGATGGTGGAGTCTTTTCTTGATATTTATATTCATTTAAAAATTATCGGAGACTTAGGCCGTTTTCTTAACTTTTTCAGAAAGAGTCGTCATCTCAATTGTAGTTTTTTTCAGCCTCTGAGCGAGCATTCTAGCAATATTCATCATAAGAATTGAAAATAGTCTTGGTCT
>CANHJD010000014.1 GCA_947461145.1 Bacteriovoracaceae bacterium | reverse complement strand
TCTTCAACTGATTCTTTAAAGTAGTGTCCAAAACCAAGTTTTAAATTCTGGGCAGGTTTTGTTGGTTTAATGACTTTAATCACGACTCGACGATTAAGTTTTTGATTTTCTGAAATGATATTTCCTTTCTCATCCTCCATCGCGGCCAAAGGTCTTGTGTCGGCATAGCTTACTGTTACAAGTTTTGAGGGATCGAAACCGGCCGTTTCAAATCGTTCAATCACTGCAGCAGCTCTTGATCCAGAAAGGGCCCAGTTATTAATAAAATGAGAATCAGCTTTGGGTGCTATGTTATCGGTATGTCCTTCAATCAAGACCCGATAATTAGGATCGAGAGTTCTAATTGTTGCAATCATAGCATCAAGATTACTTTTTACTTCTTCGCTTATTTCAGCAGACTGGTCATTAAAAAGAATGCTTCCTTGATAGACTATAATAAGATCTCCGTCTCGCATGGTAATCTTACTTTTTGGATCCAGATCGGGGTGCTTTGCTAGCTCTTCGTTCTTAGTATCTAGCTTTACATTCGAAGAATCTTCTTTGTTTTGCTTAAAATGTTTCGCAACAACTTCAACTTTAGATTGAAATCCTTTGGGATCATAATTTGCGAAGGCCATCATTAAAATAAAAAAACAGGCAACGAGAGTCATCATGTCTGCATAGGATATGAGCCACGCTTCTTCTTCATCAACAGCTTCAAATTTACGCTTGGCCATAAGTATTAACCTTTAGTCACAATATCTTTCCAGTTAATTCGCTCTTTTGGTGAAAGGAAGGAGTTTAATTCCTCCGCCAAAATAACAGGATTTTCCTTCAGCATGATAAGACGAATCCCTTCAATTATAATAGAGTCTTTAAGATACTGTGCTTTGGAGTGATTAATTAAATTTTCTGCAACTGGTATGAAAGCAAGGTTTGCAATGACCACACCGTAGAAAGTTGTGATAAGACAAATTCCCATTGCTGGACCAACTTTTTTCACAGCATCTGCTCCACCAAGATTAGCGAGGAGAACGATCATCCCAATCGTTGTTCCCATCATTCCAAAGGCAGGAGCAAATTTTCCAATGAGTTTTAATTTATTTGCTTCTTCACGTCTTTCTACATCTTGGTTATTTGCACGATCTTCAAGAATTTTTAAAATCTGTTCAGATTTAATAATCCCATCGGCTACCATGATAAGTCCCTCTTTAAGGAAGGGATCAGATACTTTTGCGGCAAGGGCTTCTAGTTGAGTGCCTTTTCTGTAAGAATCTCCAACTTTAATAATCTCAACAATGATGCCAGAGTTTTTTGATACACTGTTTTGGAAAATAATTTTAAAGAAGGTTTTAAAAAGAACTAAAATTCGATCAAGTTGAAAGGCAATTGCTGTTGAGGCAAGTGTTCCACCCAAAACGATAAAGACACTTGGTACATCCCAAAACATCGCTAGATCATCTGTTGAAAGACGAAGCCCGATGAACAACACGGCCGAAGCCATGATAAAACCAAGAATAGAAAATATATTCATGCATGATTCCTAGATTTAATGCTACATTAAAAAGGTAATGAAACTATTTCGAGATGTAAATAAATCCCTTTTGCGATCACTCATGATTTTCCTCCTTTTAGGAATTCATGTTTCCTTCGCAGAGGAGAAGAAATCTGAACTTTATATGTTTATTCAACCGGTAAAGTTGACTGCTGAACTAGAGAAAGATCGGCAGGGGATTCAGCAGGTGATGATTCAAACAGTCCTCACGACCCGAAAATTTGAAATCATGCTCTCGCAGGAAACAAAAATTCAGGACTTAAAAATTAGGCTCTACGAACTTAAAAGTATTTTGACTCCTAGTGAAAGACCAGGTTTTTATCATATTGAAATGGAGCTTATTAATCCCAAAATAGCTAAAACTGTCCGGTCAGTAAATGTTCAAATGGTTTCAAGTAAAAGACTTCTCTACGCAATACGAATTATGGTTCTACAGATAGTCTTTGGTGAAAAATATAAAGAAAAAATTAAACTCATTGATGAATTTAAGGATCTTCCAACTCCCCCGGAAAGTACTTCACCAGGTGTACCAGAAGTAAAGCCAGTAGCACCTCTTCCGGCAAATAATCCTGTAAATGAAACTTCTTTGCTAGATGGAAAAAAAAAAAGTAATACGCCCAGTTCAGAAGATGTAAGGCCTAGTAATTTTGCCTATAAGCTTGGTAGTTATTTTCAAAAACAAACAATTGAATCATCTGGCCAGTTGAAAGATGTCACGAGTGAAATGATGAATTTGAACTTGGAACTGGGGATTTACTGGAAGTATAGCGAGACTGATCAAAATCCTATGATATTTAATGCTCGTTATGGACAGATCATTTCTAAAAATTTTGAGAAGTCCCCGTCAAATTGGGCGCTTTCTGCGCTATATAATAAAAGAATGAATAAAAGTTATGGATTTCTTGGTGGCCTCGCACTTGAAAACTCTTCTTTTGTGAATTACTACGCCATCGCTAGTGATATTGAAGTGGGGACTCTCAAAACGTTGTGGGCGCAATTAGGAATTGATTCAAATATATATTATTTCAAAAGAAAATTTTATTTCAGTTTAAATTTCTTTAAATCACTCCTAAGCCAGATTAATTTTACTGGTGTTTCTAATTCTCAAGTTAGCTCTTCAGGCTACGAGATATTTGCTGGATCAAGAGTCTTTAAAAACTTTCATGCAGGGCTAAGGTATTCATCCTATTCAACTCAAATTATTAGCTCTTATAAATTTTCTAATAGTGATGATAGAATCAGCTTAGGTGTTTATTATCCAATAGGTTTTTAATAATGAAATTGATCCTCTTCCTTTTACTCCTAACTATTTCCATTTCCTGGGCCGAAGAAAAAGTTTCTGGTGCATTCCTCAAGGAGCTGAATACTTTTATTGGAATGAGCAGTATATCCCTGACTGATCTCTCTAAATCTTCTGGTGGGTCTTTTTCGGGAACCTCAGTGAATCTTGGTTTGGAGTACCCATTTTATAAATCAATCCGGCGTTCGTATTTTATTCGCTCTTCTGTGCCTGTAGTTTCAGAACTAGGAACTGGTCTCTATTCACTTCTTGTGGGATTAAATCTTTTCAATGATTCTCTAAGTGGTGCCTATAAAATGGTTGATGGAACTTCTTCAGTATTGATTCGTCCAAAAACTCAGTATTTTTGGGGCCCCCATATTGGCTCAGGCCTAGCGGTTTATCGATTAGAAACAGCGAAGAAGAGTGATTTTAGCTTACTTTTGGGCCTTCAGGGAGGCCTGATCAGGCAAATAAATGAGAGATGGGCGGTCAAGCTTGACGCTTTTGCCGCAAAGGGCTTCGGAATTAATAGTTCTCAGTTATCTTACTCTGCCTCATTGGGTGTCATCACTCAATTGGAGTAAGAACTTTTAGGCAAAATTTGCTGGCATTAACTAAGAAATTTTAAAATGAGAAAATAAGTCATATGAAGTATTTAAAAACTTATCTGATTGCTTGTATGTTTTTGTCGGTCATGGCTTCTCAAGCTTTCGCTGGGAAATTTATCATAAAATCAGAGCCTGCTGGTGCCCTGGTCATGGTACAGGCCTCTCAGGGTGGGGCACAGACAAAAGTTGGAGTGACTCCTCTTGAAATAGACCACTCTCAAATTGAGTCTATAACGAACGGAGTTGCGTTTAAAATTGAACTTATAAAGCAGGGTTTTGAGTCCTATAAACTTCTTGTTGCCTCTTCGGCAAAAGAAGATTTTACCTGGCAAGTTGTTCTAGAGCCTGCAATTGAGGATAAAGCAAATCCTGATATTGACTTGTTAGTTTCTGAGTTATTTGAAGCTCAGCGTTTGGTCCGTGCAAAAGATTTGAAGGGCGCAATGATGAGACTGAATGCCTTGGAACTTAAGTTTCCAAATGTTTCAAGCGTGTTTGAGATGAAGGGAAGTGTTAATTATCTTAATAAAGATTTTAATGTTGCTCTCGCTGAGTATCGCAAAGCCTTCACCTTAAATCCTCAAAATAAAATTGCTCAGCAAATGAAGGCTTACCTAGAGAGCAAGATTCAGAAAAGTGATAAGGACAAATTATGATCAAGCTTTTTATATTAGTGGCCCTTACTTTCTGCACTCAGACATTTGCGCAAAGCAAGCCAGAGATTCTTCCATCACTTGAATGGCAAAAAAGTGTTGTTAAGAAAAATATCGAATCAAAGCTAGAGGGTGTTCTGGCGACGATGCTTACTAAAAATGAGTATTATTTTAATGTCACCATTGAGCTAGTAACTCCCGAAATGCCTGACTTTTATGCCGTAAAAGCAACAAATAAGCCGGTTGAAAAACCCAAAACTATTCGACCAAGTACTGTTGCTGAGCAGGACCCTTACGGATATGTAGTCTTCCAAAAAATGGGATTAGAAGCTCCTCTACTTGAGGAATTTAAAGATCAAATTACACCAGTTGTTGAAATCAAACCAAATATTTTCGAAAATATCTGGAAATACAATAATGCGGTTGATGTTTATAAAAATATCGATCACGTCAGTGTTTCTTTGAAAGTGACTGATGGAATATTACCAGATGCCCGAGAAAGACTTGAAAAACTAGTCCGAGAAATTAACTTTGATTTACCGAATCAGTCTCCCAGTTTTACTTTTGAATACATGAATTTTAAGCTTTCAAGAGTTATGCCAAAAGTTAAGGCACCAATTAAGGTTGAAGATCCTCAATGGAAAAAAATTGTTAATGTGCTCGAGAGGTTTCAGCTCCCACTTGGCCTTATCATTGCTGTCACTTTGCTTGGAATTTTTGGTTTCCTTTTACTAAAAAAATACCAACAAATTCTTCAAGATGTCGGGCCAAATTCACAAACTATCACGATGGAGAATAACTCAAAATCAGATGATGAATCTTCAAGCGGCGGTAAAGCTAATGCAGCAGACGCTCCCGTTGCAGTTTCACAAAGTGTCCTGGAGAGATTTGTGAATTATCTTGAAAATGCTCCAAGAGAATGTGTTTCACTTATTAGAGTCTGGATCCGAGAGTCAAATGAGTCTCAAGTCTTGGCATTAAGTTATCTCGTAGAAGAATTACCAAATGAGAAGTTAACAAATCTTGTGAGTCATTTGGCCGAAGATGAGAGAGTGAAGCTAAGAACAGTTGTGAGTAATTCTCTAAAAACTTCTGAAATAAATAAGGCAAAAGATTATATTGGCTCACAAGTTAGAGATGAAATTCTTAAGGGTGAGAAAATTGATGATCCAGAGCTTCAGAATATGCTTTTAGCATTGTCGCCTCAAAAAGCTGCGGAACTCATCACAGCACACCCAGATACAATCTCTTACTTGTTTTCAAAATTAACGGCACAATTTTTAGGATTAATTCTTGATCATTTGACTGAAGAAAAAAAGAAATTCGTTTTGTCTGAGGCACTAGTATCGTCCAATTCATCAGATTCACAGTATCTTAAAACAGTACTACCTAAATTTACTGACATCGAACTTTTCAGTCCGACTTTAGAGAAATTAAAACAGATTATTCCGGAGGCAGGGCCTTCTACAGAGGGAACGATCTATGAGGCCATTGCTCGTCATGGGAATTCTCACTCCGTTCGCCTTTGCGCTCTAAGAAATTTCCCATCTCAGCTGATTCCACTTCTTCCTACTGAAGTCCTTAAAGAGGCGATGCTGCAGTTTGATTCACAAAAACGCATTGAGTATTTAGAGACACTTTCTTCAGAAGAAAAAGATTTTTACCTTGATGCGTTTGCGCCTCAGGGCAGTAAGGCCAGAGATATCTATGAGCTTGATTATGAGCGTATCTGCGAAGATTCTTCTAGGCTCACGTTTATTAGTGCTAATTCTGAGCTAATTTCCAAGAATTTTGTTTCTCATATGAGAACTTTCTTGAGAAAAAACACCACTCATCAAGGCAAGCTTGATGCAATTATCACTAATTGGTCCAACGATCTGGCCAATAAGTACGCCGTTAAAAGAGAGTTTAAGGTTGTGGGATAAAAGATTTATTTAAAGAGACTACTTTTAACGAGTAAGTCAGACATCTTTTCTGTAACAAACATCTTATACTCTTGCTTCTTGCTAATAATTTGGCAACCAGCAAACCCTTTAGCCGAAAAAGCCACTCGGCACTGACCTTCAAAAGTTGATCCTAAAAAGGTTAGGGACATCTTTACCATTTTTCCAGATTTAAAAATTTGTTCTTGCTCGTGGGAGTCTAGAAAGAAAGATAATCCTCCTAAGGAAATATCTTTTAAATAAAATTGATGATTTTCAAGATTTTCGCAACTCGCGATGAAAAGGACATCTGATAATTTATTAATAGAATGACGAGTATAAAGACGACGCTCGACTACGGGAATGTAGGGGTCTAGAAATTTTCTTAAAAAAGGAATTCTATAAAGTTGTTTGGCCAAATATTTAAAAAGTGTTTTTAGCATGCAAGATTAGTCTCATGGCCATAAAAGGAGTTAATAAATGATTAACTTCATTTTATACTGCGTTGAAAAAAATTGCGATGGATAAAAAATTGGTGTGAGAGACTTGGCGTCTTTTTCCCATCCTGGTCCTTCTGGCCGTAACTCGCACGCTTTGAACTGCTTCCTAGAGATTCGTATCCTCTAAAATCTCCATCCTCTTTAAAGCAAAATAAAAAAGCCACCGCAAGGGTGGCTTTAATTATTTTAAATTTAAAAGTGGCGGGAGAGACGGGACTCGAACCCGCGGCCTTCTGCGTGACAGGCAGACGTTATAACCAACTTAACTACTCCCCCGGAGTGTAAATGTTCATCAAATATAAAGAGAGTCTGTGTCCTCGTCAAGCACCAAATCCCTAAATATCATTATTTTGTGGTGCAACACAGGTGCTTCTCCAGAAATTTCCATGCTATCATTCTTAAGCTCTAAAGGAGATGCATGAAATCTGTGTTTATTACTGGGGGAACCACCGGAATTGGCTTTGAATTGGCCAAGCTCTACCTTTATCAAGGCTGGAGGGTTGGGATTTGTGCCAGAGACCGCCAAAAGTTTCTCTCTGCTTTTTCAAGTGATCAAAACAAGATTTCCTTTTATGAAGTAGATGTTTCGAATAGGGAGCAACTTAAAGCTTCTATTGCTGAATTTTCCAAGACCGAAGGTCTGGACTTGCTTATAGCCAATGCAGGTATTGGGTATAAAAATAAAAGTAAGGTGCCGGACTTTGAGTCTAGCTATCACATGGTTCATGTAAACCTATTGGGTGTAATGTATTCTTTTGAGGCAGCACTGGACATCATGATTCCTAGAGGGAGGGGACAATTAGTCGCAGTCTCTTCAATCGCAGGATATAACGGTTTGCCGGGTGTTTCGGCCTATAGTGCAACTAAAGCAGCCGTTCTTAAATATTGTGAATCCCTTCACCTTGATCTTGGCCAATTTAATATTGCTGTCACGACTATTTGTCCTGGGTTCGTTGAAACGCCTCTGACCTCAACTAATCGTCATTCAATGCCGTTTATTATCAAGGCACCTAGGGCTGCTCAATTAATTGCGAAGGCCATTGAGAAAAAGAAGATGATTTATGCTTTTCCTTTTTTCTTTTCTTCAATTGTACGATTCATTAGCATTCTTCCGCGAACTTGGTATAAATTTATCATTACCAGAAAATCATTTGACTATAGTAAGAGGTGATTATGAGAATATTTTTTTTACTTTCACTTTTAGTTCTTTTTGGCTGTAACTCAGCAACTAATTCAGAGACACAGACGCCTTCTTTGTCTAAAGCAGACGTTAAAAAAGAAGAAGATTGTGATGATAAGGCAAAAAAACCGATTGAAATTAAGGAAGATTCAATTTCATTATCTGGAAATACAGGTTGCTCTCTAGATGAGGCCAAGCCAGCCTTATAAGAATCCTGGAAACATCTCCATTACCAAATTATAAGAAAAAATCGCCATCCATATTACGGCGAAGCTAATACTTAGGCCCGTTAGTACCAAAATCAGATCTTCTTCTAAAAGGCCGAGACAGATGAAGGCAATACTCAATGCCGGAACAAAGTTTGAAAGAGGAATTGGAAGTGGTAAGGAAAGAAAGCTAGCGGCGAACACAATCGCTGCTCCACATATTATTTTACAGGCCCTTGTTGATACCCAAGGATGTTGATAAATCGACATTTTATTTGCATAAGAGACAAATTTTTCTGCAGCCTTAAAGATTTGCTCAAATCTTTCATGAGAAATCTTAATCACTTTCATTTTTTTGGTAAGAATAGGCTTTTTCAAAAACATTAGGGCAATACCTTGAAGAAGAGCGATCAATCCTAAAATTGTTGAGACTCCAGGCAATGGAATTGGCTGCATGAAAGGCAAAATTGAAATAAGGCAAAGAACAAGTAACGCTTGATCTTTAAGACCATCTGCTAGCTTATCAAGAGTGATTTCTGGAAGCTGGCGAATTTCTTCTAAATGAATTAATAGTTTTGAGCTCATTGCTATAAGCCTAGGCAAGAATCCAGAGAGTGACAACTAGAGAGAGTTATTTTCCTTCTATTCCCATAAAAAAGCTCAGGATAAGGCCTATGAAAACGACTGTACCCAAAAAAGCCATCATTTTTTCTTTTTGCCTGATAAAAAGAATCGTCGAGAGAAAAACTCGAAGAACAGGAAGGCTTATGAGAATCATGAGTCCCAAATAGGAAATAACTTTACCCCAGTTATTTAAGATGAAATTCATTTCAAGGGAATTGATGAGTGAAAAATGTTGATAGCTTTGGAGTGAGATGAAGGGATTTTTGTCAGCTTCAAAAGACATTAACCATCCAGATAAGATAATAAGGCCTGAAATAATGACTCCAAGTCTTAAAAATTTAGAAATGAGAAGTTCCATTTTGTTAATATCTTTCATTAGCTGAGCCCCTTCATGATCATCTGGGTTGCTGCAATAATCATAACAATTATAAAGGCTTTCCGAATAACCTTCGCATTGAGTTTTGGCATGACCTTAGCACCTAACCAGGCCCCAATAATAATCCCAATGGCCACTGGAGAAGCAATTTCTGGCTTTACATCACCTCTTAAAAAATAGGCGCCTGCACTAGCTGCAGCCGTGACTCCAATCATGAAATTTGACGTTGCAGAAGAGACTTTCATGGGAACTTTCATTGCCGAATCCATCGCCATCATTTTAAAAATGCCGCTGCCTATTCCTAGTATTCCAGAAATAATACCTGCAAAGTACATACTGAATAGTCCCAAGGGAATATTGGCCAAATTATAATGGATCCATTTACCATTTTCTGGAAATTTTGAATTGAGACCTAATTTTTCAGACCATGGATGATTTATTTTCGCTCTTGGATCGTTCTTTTGACGAAACATCATGAGTGCTGAAAAAATAAGGAATCCACCAAAAAATATAAATAGTGATGATGACTTAAGTGAAGAGGAGAGAAGAAATCCCGTCATAGCGCCAAACACAGTTCCTATTTCAAGAAGAATGGCCAATCTGACATTTGTGAGATGATCCTTCAGAAAACTTGCTGCAGCCCCAGATGAAGTGGCAATGATGGAAATAAGGCTCGCTGCCACTGCATAGCGAATCTCAACCCCAAAATAAAGAGTGAGAACAGGAACGACAACAACACCTCCACCCAGTCCCAAAATTGAACCAATGAATCCAGCAACGATAGAAATTGGCAGAAGCGCTAGAGAGATCATGGAACTGAGTATAGAGGGGGATCAAATCAATGTGAAATAAAAATCCTCGTAATTTTTTGTCCAACATTAAGGCGTTAAAATGGTCTTTACCTGATTTCAGTAAGTTCGTCTTAGGGCTAGATCTGTAAGATTTACCGTCTCAATGATTCTATGTTTAATCTGTGCAATTATCTGGACTCAAATTTAAAAGGAATAAAGATGAAAATCAAAGCACTGATACTCCTAAGTCTTTTCTCATTTAATAGTTTTGCCAACACGACTCTTAATAATGAAATGGATATCCTCTCTGAGGATGAAAATTTTGAAGTTCCTCGTATGAAAATAAAGGAAGTGAAAGAAATTCTTTCGCAAATGGATCCAGATAAAACGTGTATTGATGAGTATTTAAAGCGCAGAAAGCAGTTAATTCTTAAGTTATCTATTTCCCCGGTGACAATTGTTGGTGGAACGTATGCCTCATTTTTTGCAGGGGCCATTGGTGGTCTTGGTGTGGCTTATGTCGTTGGCGCAACAGGGTGGGATCCTCTGGGGTACGTGATCCTTGGTGGATTTGCCGGAGTAGTTGGGACAGGAGTCACAACAGTTACCGATACTGGTTTGAGCGTTTTTCAACTTATGGATGTCGACATGATTCTTAAGGCACTTGCGGAGCAAAGATCACAGCGTTCAGGTGCTAAATCAGATAAACTTTTTGCAAAATATTTAAAAGGAAATGAAAACCCACTTACAAAAGAACTATTTTTTGAAAAGCTTAAAGAGCTGGATGAGAGTGGTGAGCTTTGTGATGGATCACTAGTTAAACGTCCAAGAATTGGAACTGGTAGAAGACTAAAATATAAAATTGCACGGACAAAACATCTTAGAGAGCATTTATAAAACGAATGCAGCAGTGATCAATTTCTGATCACTGCTTGCTTAGTCTTCCTGGCGGTTTTAATTCCATAAGCACTGCAATCTCCCCATTTCCTGGTTCAGATTCAAAGATTTAATTAAATGGGAAATTTGAGAAAGATCTTCCACTAGAAGAAAGTGGTGGCTCCCCCGAGACTCGAACTCGGACACACTTGCGTGCGGCGGATTTTGAATCCGCTGCGTCTACCGTTCCGCCAGGAAGCCACTTTCAAAGAAACTAAATTCTAATGAGTTGATGAGCCAGTGTCAATTAAGCGCAAAGCGTAAAAGAGGTGAGAATTCAAAAATTTAGCGCAATTTAATTAATTCGAGGGCCTCTTTAATGGAGAATCTTAAAAAATTGGGGCCGAGGTGTTTTTTAAGTTCTTGGTTCGAAATGAGACAGGAGAATTTTAGATAGTCCAATAAGTAGTCTGGAACCTCAATATTTAGCTTCTTAAGAACATTGTTTAATCCACCAGCAAGGACCATTGGAAAGGGAACACCTTTAGTACCCACTACAGATAGTGCTTCCCTTAGAGAGATAAAATCATCCCCCGCAACATTATAAGTTCCAGTCGGTACATGTTCTAAAACTTTATAAAGGATGTGGGCCATATCAAACTCGTGAACAAATTGAAAATACGGGTTGTAGTCCGCTGGGCTAAGAGCAATTGGTCCTGCTAGAAATCTTGTCATGGCATTATGAATTTGAGTTCCAATAATATTACATGGTCTAAGAACTACTGTTGAAATCGCGTTTTGATTCTTCCACATCCAGTTCGTACAAATCTGATCCATTTCCACTACATCTCTTAATTCCGGATGTCTTAAACTTGCTCGAAGTGGTGCCTCCTCGTGGAGAAAAATAGAGTTGTCTGGTAAGGCTCCATAAACGTGAAAGGTAGAAAGGATAATAACTTTTTTGACCCCAGATCTTTCACACAGCTCAAGAATTCGATTCGTTCCCATAACTGAGAGCTCAATTCTTTTGGCCAGAACATTGTGGGTGTTGGAAGAGTGACTAATTCTTCCTAAATGATACACAACTTCAAAATGATGAGTCCTAAATAAATTTTCGAAATTTCCTCTGGAGTATTTTAACTCAAGAGATGTGAGTCCCTTTAATGGAGGCACTTTAGAGATATCTCTAGAATCAATCCCAAGAATCTCCCAATCCGGATGCTCAGTGAGAATAAGTCTGGCCGTCATTTGGGCGAGACCCCCTGCGATTCCTATAATGAGAATTTTCTTCTTTTGGCTCATGGATTTTTCTTTTCGCGAAATTCTTTGATTAAAAATTTTGAAACTGGTCTTCGAATTGAATCAAAAAATGGGCGTCTATGGGCAAGACCATGAACAATCATTTTTTTGACCGTATTTTCAATATGAAAAACATTTTCCCTGATTTCTTTATCCGAAGATTCAGCATTCAAATGTTCAGGAATGGCGATCTCTTCCCCAATATAGATATCTATAGGGGAAGGAAGAGGGAACAAGTTAGCTGAAATGGGAAGGGAAGGTAATTTCAGAGCCGAAGCAATTTTTTTTGCGTGAAAAACGAGCGGGAACATCTCTTCTGCGCCGATGACGCAAATGGGAAGGATGGGAGTTTTCTTTTGAACAGCAATTCTGTAAAAGCCCTGTGAAAATGGTCTTAGTTTATAATAATCAGGAGTATTTTTTGAGATTCCTTTCACACCTTCTGGAAAAACTAAAATGGACTCACCATGATCAATTAAATATTCACAGTTTGCTCGGTCTCCAAGAATAGATCCTGTCTGTGCTGTTAAGTCCCCAAGAAATGGAAGTTGAGCAAGAAATCTCTCCACCATCGCTCGCATGATTCGTGGTGGATAAACATCCATAGCAAAGGCAATCGTGACGAGCATCCCATCAAGGGGAATCTGGCCCGTGTGGTTTCCTGTTACGATATAGGGTTTATTTTTTACGTTCTCTTGACCAAATACTCGGACTTTAAAATAGGATCTATAAACTGGCATGAGTTTACGAATGGCACTTTCGCAAAGATCTAGATTAAAACCCCAGGGGTCTTTGTAGTCTTTATAGCGAATTCTTAATTGCTGAAAGACTTCTGTAATTTTGTGGTCGTCCTCAGGACTTAAAAACCAATGATGATGTTCTTGTGACATAATCTGATTTTAATCCTTTAGGCACATTTGCTCTAGGATGGAAAAATATTCTTTGGGTGACAAAAAAGATCAGATAGGGGGCTCACGCATCACGAACTCAATAATGGATTGTTCCACTCCCAAAAGACCATCCCCCTTCTCAGCAGAGGTGAAGTGGATTTGCTTGACCCATTTAAATTTCTGATAAATGGCCGGCATGCGATTTTTGAGCTGGCTTCTTTCGCTTTGAGTCTTTAATTTATCTACCTTATTGAAGAGAAGATAGGTCTCTAGGTCAAAGCTTTTGATGTAATCATGAAAGATCATGTCTGGCTCTTGTAATGGATGTCGAGAATCTTGAATGTTAAGCAAGAGAATCTTTTCGCTACAAAGCTGAAAAAAGGTGTCTAAAAGATCTTGCCAGTTTTTCGCCATTTCCTTTGAGACATCAGCATGCCCATAACCTGGAACATCGAATAAGTAGAAACTTTCCTCAGTCTTTGTTTCTTTATTGAACACAACAAAACTAAAAATATTAACTTGTCTTGTACGGCCGGGTGTTTTTGAAACTCTTGCAGTACTTTTTCCAAAAAGTGAATTAATTAGAGATGACTTGCCTACATTGGAGCGTCCAATAAAGGCAACTCCACTAATGAATGGGTGTTCATTGAGCCAACTAATAAGTTGTTCAATTTTATCAATCCCCATCAGAAATTCTGATTTTCCTTTTTGAATATTCATCTAATTCTTCCCGAAGTTTCTTTTCAATTACTTTCAATATAGCAGATATCAATTGAGGGCGTCCTGAAAAAAAGAGAGGGGTATTATGTACCAGAGGAAATTAATGGATGATCAGATAAACCAACTAGGTGTAAGGATAGGGGATTGCTGTAGCATTTTCCCCTTTCAAGGCAGAAAAAAGGCATTCACTTTGAAGAGAAAAACAATTGATTTAGTGTCCGGTAGCTATCGTCCAATAAATTTATCTATGAGTTATATCGAATTGCCTAAAACCGAGGCGAATAATTTCCATTACAGACTTGAGCTTGATCACACCGAAGAGGATAGGGGACGCTTTATTCTTAAAACGCTTGAAGGCCGAGCCTTTCGAATAAATGGTTTGGCGGCAAGAGAAGCCTATGTTGAGAGACCTGACCGACTTTATATTGATGATAATAAGATAAATTTCTCTCCTTTTGATCTGGGAGAGTTGTTAAAGAAAAATCTAGAGCATCCAATTTTATTGGAACAAAAATTGTTACAGTCTGAATTAAATATTTTAATTTCTGGAGAGACAGGAACAGGCAAAAGTCATTTAGCAAAAAAAATTCATGAGGCAAGTGGCAGGTCTGGCCCATTTGTTGCTATTAATTTGTCATCATTGAACCCACTTCTCATTGAGTCCGAGCTCTTTGGACACAAAAAAGGATCTTTTACAGGTGCAATTTGTGAAAAAGTAGGAGCTTTTTCATCTGCAGAATTTGGCACACTCTTTCTTGATGAGATTGATTCACTTCCTCTAGATGTTCAGACAAAGCTTCTAACTTTTTTAGACAGCAAAAAATTCAGAAAAGTAGGGGAGACAAAAGAAACATCTATAAAAACTCGTCTAATCTTTGCATCTGGTAGGGCACTACAGGGACTTGTTGAGCAAGGACTATTCCGAAAAGATTTTTACTTCCGCTTGAAATCGGGACATTCATTAGAATTAAATTCATTACGAAATGATATAAATAAAATCAAAGAAGCTTGTCAGCATTATGCTTTAGAAAATGAAGTCTCTTTTACACCGAGACTGCTGGAGTTTTATCAGACCCTCGCATGGCCAGGAAATTTAAGACAGCTTTTAGGTCATCTAGACAAGAAAAAAGTTTTATCAAAGTCAGAGAAAATTGACTTTGATTACATGGATGAAGAACTTTTGCTGCAGAGTTCTGACCTTATGAGTTTGCATCAATCAATGGACATTATTCCTATGGAGAGGCTTAAAATAAATTATATAAAGAGAGTTCTAGGTTTATGTGAGGGAAATGTTGCTTTAGCCGCTCGACGACTTGGAGTCAATCACAAGACTATTAAGGCTTCACTTCAAAGGGATTAATTCGCAAGCACGTAAGTGATTTTTATCTCTTGAACTTGACCATCAATTTTATGGGACTTTAGAAAATCATTAAGTTCTGAAAGAAGTTTTTGTCTAAGAATTTCTTTTCCCTCCTCTTCAATTGGAAATGAGGCAACCATAGGTTCAACATTTAAAATTAAGTGATCTCTTAGTTGAAGTTCTAGTTTATAAAGTTGCATGCGACTTTGCCTATTTGAGAGAGTTGCAATGAAGTCAACATCTACTGCTGATAATTCATTTGTATTGGCAAAGAAAATGGGTAATCGAACATTATTGAGTTCTAGATGCCGAGTTTCTTTTTTGTAATAAGCTGGTCGCTCATATACGACCTCGTCTTCTACACTTGCTGGACCACGGTTCGCATGATTTTGATGAGAGAGAATTCGGTGCCCAGAAAAACCAATATTAATCGCTGCGAGAAGAGAAACCGCAGTTAAGACCATCAAACTGGTTGCCTGAAATGATGTCAGTCCTTTGAGCCATTCACCAAAAATGAGGAAAGGCGCCAAAAATACTAATTTAACTTTTGATGTCTTAGCGGCGACTTTATTTGCACCTTGGCTGGCCAAAGCATTTTGATAAGTCTGTTGTAATTTACCTTTAACATCATAGGCAACTAGTGCTTGCTTGATTTTATTTATGAAAAGGGGAGCATTTTTTATGATTCTGGAAGGCAATTTTTTAAACCAGTGAATCAATAAGTGAAATTGCACTCTCAGCTTTTTCAGAAAGAGCTGAATTTTTAACGGAGTCAGTTTTAAAAGAATACGGAAAATGAGATCCCCTAAAAGGATCAGCAAACGGTTAACTAGAATTTCAATCTTCTCTAAAAAGCCCATCGTTACTCTCTTCGGCATAGATAATTTTTTATTTAACAGGGACTGCTTTTGTCAGGTATAGGCATCCTTTGCCTAGGCCCTACTATTCTCCCACCCTTTCTTGGACTCTGAGTGAGTTGTACCGATAAAAGATAAGACATATTTAGAGGAAGAGATTCATGTTACAAAATTTAAATTTTTACTTAGTGTTTTTGCTTTTTATCAGTGTCAGTTGCTCGCAAATGGGGAGTCAGAGAGACTACTTGTCAGAAATGCAACAGGAAGATTCTTCATTTTATAATCCGAATGAGGATTTTCCAGTTGTTGCTGGAGATACTGGAAGAATGGGAGAAACACTTAGTGAGCGTAGATCACGAACTCCCGCCTCGGAGGCCGAGTTTTCAACAAATAAAGATCAATATTTTTTGACCAAAGAATTAGCAAATTTAGAAGCGAATCAGTCTGAGGGATCTTTTGATTTTTATAGCAAATATAAGCATAAACTCACTACGACTTCTGAAAAAATATATTTTCTAAAGCTGCCACTCGATGAAAGAAGGGATTATCTTGTTTGGCGTGGATTTGTAAGACCAGCGACAAATTCTCTTGCCACTGATCGTGGTATTGTTCAAAAGCAAAATCAGGTCTTTTTAGGAATGTCCAAAGAGGAAGTGATGAATACAATTGGTGCTCCAAAGCAAGTAGAGGTGGCCGGAAATCCCTCTCATGAAAATGAAAGATGGCTCTATAACCATAATGGTGCGTCAAGCTATGTCTATTTTGAGTCTGGACGAGTAGAAGGTTGGGAGTAATACCGGGTACTTATCAATCTCCAAGAGAGGAAATTCGTGCATTTTCCTCTCAATCAAGGTAATTTAACCCTTACTTAAGAAGACAATTTAGACCTTCTCATTAAGGGGTTATGCATGGAATTTACCTTAGACTTTGAAAAGCCTATTTCTGAACTAGAAAACCAAATACGTATTTTAAAAGAAGCTTCAAATACACCCAATATTGATATTTCTCACGAGATAGAAGCCCTCCAAAATAAAGTGAATCGTATGTTGGAGGAGATTTATACTAAGCTGACTCCTTGGGAGAGGACTCAACTCTCAAGGCACCCTAATCGTCCTCATGCGATAGACTACATTGATAAAATTGTGACAGATTTTCATGAGGTTCATGGTGACAGACGTTATTCGGATGATCCCTCCATGGTTACCGGTTTTGGATTTATTGATGGAAAAAAAGTGGCAATTATTGGGATTGAGAAAGGCCGCAAGACCCAAGATAAAATAAAAAGAAATTTTGGTATGGCCAATCCTGAAGGATATCGAAAAGCCCTTCGAATAATGAATCTCGCTTCACAGTTTCAGCTTCCAATTATTACTTTTGTCGATACTCCGGGTGCTTATCCGGGAATTGGGGCCGAAGAGAGAGGCCAGGCACTTGCGATTGCTCAGAATTTAGAAGAAATGTTTAATATCAAGGCTCCAATCATTTCTGTAATCATAGGTGAGGGAGGCTCTGGTGGCGCACTTGGGGTTGCCATTGCGGACAAAGTTTTTATGATGGAGTACTCCGTCTATTCAGTTATTTCTCCTGAATCGTGTGCTTCCATTTTATGGTCTGATCCGAAAATGGCAGAAACAGCCGCGAATTCTCTTCAGCTATCTCCTAATAAGGCTCTTGAGTTGAAGGTGATAGATGGAATCATAAAAGAGCCAGCAGGTGGAGCTCACAGATATCCTGATCAGGCGATACAAAAAGTTAAAGAGTTGCTGAACCAAAACTTAATCAGTCTTGCAAATCAAGATTTAGATTATTTAATGCAGATGAGATTTGAAAAATTTCGTCAAATGGGAAATACAACCCTAACTCTAGATAATTCAGAAGATTTCAAAGGTTAATTATGACTGTTTATTCGATGACTGGTTTCGGTAAAGGTGAAGCAGCAGGTGGCAACTACACTCTGACATCAGAAATTAAGACGGTTAATAATCGTTTTAAGGATTTTAAATTCAGAATGAGTTCCCTCTTTAATCCATTAGAAATTGAGCTTCGCTCAAAACTTGAAAATGAATTTAAAAGAGGAAGCTTTGATGTAAGCATAAGCTATAAAAAAAATGAGAAGGCCCATACTGAATTTTATGTCGATCCTAAAAAAGTGGAAGCCTATATCGATTTAATGAAGCCCGTTTTTGAATCTAAAAATATTTCTTTTCACGTTTCTCCTGTTGAGTTTTTAAGGAGTGATTTCTACCGTGAGGAGGATATGACAAAAGAGCAGGAGATGGCCGGATTAGTTAAAGAATCCTTTGATAATGCCATCAAGGCCCTAAAGGCTTCCAGAAATTCTGAGGGGATGAAGCTCGTTTCAAAGCTTCTAGAGCACTTAGGCATCTATGAGAAATGTTTGAATGAAGTTGAAAAACTTAAAAATCTTTATCCTGAAATGGTCAGAGAAAAATTAACTCAGAAGCTTAATGAAAAGTTAAAAGACATCAAAGTGGATGAATCTCGATTTTTACAAGAGGTTATCTACTACCTTGAGAAGTTAGAGATAGAAGAGGAAATCACTCGGGCAAGGATCCATCTAGGAAAATTAAAGTCGGTTCTCAACTCCACTGGAGAAATTGGCAGACAGATCGATTTTCTACTTCAGGAGCTAGGGCGAGAAACGAATACGATGGGATCAAAATCTGCCCATCCAGATATTTCCTCGCATGTCGTGGAGATGAAAGTACAATTAGAGAAAATAAGAGAACAGGCCCTTAATCTGGAATAGTATGTCGGGAAAGATAATAGTGATATGTGCCCCTTCTGGCACAGGTAAATCTACTTTAATCAGTCGTCTGAAGGATGAGTATCCTGGTTTAGAGTGGTCGGTATCTTGTACTACAAGACCAATTCGTGCCGGTGAAATTAATGGCAAGGATTATCACTTTATTTCTAAAGAGAGTTTTGAGCAGCAAATCAAAGAAGATCAATTTATTGAATGGGCAAAAGTTCATTCTAATTATTACGGAACTTCTAAATTATTTGTTTCAAAAGGACTCGCGGAAGACCGAAAGATGCTCTTTGATCTAGATGTACAGGGTGCGGATGCCATGAAAAAAATTTATGGAAAACAAGCTCAGGTAATTTTTATTGAACCACCTTCTGTTGAGGAACTTGAAAAAAGACTAAGATTACGAGGAACGGATAAAGATCAGGTCATTGTTGAGCGTGTAGAAAATGCGAAAAGGGAACTTGCCCGAAAAAATGATTATGATTTTTTAATTATGAATGACGATGTCGATGAAGCCTATAAGAGTTTAAAGAATGCGATTGAAAGGATTTTAAAATAAATATGTTTTCTGAAAGAATTGATTTCTCCCATGAGGCAAACCTAAGTATTGATGAGCTTGTTAGACGAGCAGAGCTTCTTTTGCCTGAAACGGATTTATCAATTTTAAGAAAGTGTTATGAGTTTGCAGAGAGAATGCATATTAATCATAAGCGCTCCTCTGGCGAGGCTTATATTATTCATCCACTGAATGTTGCTTCTACTTTAGTTAAATTGAAAATGGATTTAGATTCAATTATGGCCGGTCTTCTCCATGATACGGTTGAGGATTGTGATGTCTCTCCAGAAGAGATAAGTAAATTATTTGGTCAAAACGTTGCTCAGATCGTTGTTGGTTGCACTAAAATTTCAAAAATTAAATTTAAAACCAAAGAAGAGTCTCAAGCCGAAAACTTTCGCAAGATGGTTGTCGCCATGGCACAAGATTTACGAGTTATTATCGTAAAGCTAGCCGATCGCATGCATAACATGCGCACCCTTCAATATGTATCCAAAGAAAAGCAGACAGCAAAAGCTCAAGAGACCCTTGATATTTATGTCCCTTTAGCAAGCCGCTTGGGTATTAACTCTGTCAAAGCTGATTTAGAAGATCTTTGTTTAAGGTATATTCATCCTGATGTTTATTATCGCTTGGCTGAAAAAATTGCGATGAAAAAAAGAGAGAGAGAGTCATACATTGAGGAGACGATCAGTTTAATTGAAGAGAAAATGCTTGAATATTCCGTTCAGGGCGAAGTCACTGGACGACCAAAACATTTTTATTCCATTTTTAAAAAAATGCAGCAGAGGGGAGTTGATTTTGATGAAATTCAAGATCTCCTGGCTTTCAGAATTCTTATCAACAATATTACAGAATGTTATAAGGTTCTTGGTATTATCCACTCAGCTTTTACCCCCGTTCCTGGGCGCTTTAAAGACTATATTGCTATTCCCAAGGTAAATAACTATCAGTCACTCCATACGACAGTTATTGGCCCTAAGGCCGAAAGAATTGAAATTCAAATCAGAACTTTTGAAATGCATGAAGTTGCTGAGCGTGGGGTTGCGGCTCACTGGAAATATAAAGAGCGCAATAAGAGTGATGCTGTTAATAAGCTCAAATGGGTGGAAGAGCTCATGGAGTTTAATCAAAGTGCGCAGAACTCATCTGAATTCATGGATGCTGTTAAGAACGATCTTGATGTCGGTGGTGTTTTTATTTTCACTCCAACTGGAGATGTAAAAGAACTTAGGTATGGAGCTACTCCTTTGGATTTTGCTTATGCAGTTCACACAGAAGTAGGTAATAAAACTGTAGGTGCCAAAGTAAATGGTAAGATGGTTCCTTTAAAGTATCGTTTAAAATCTGGTGATACAGTTGAAATTTTAACTTCTAAAACACAAACACCATCTAAAGACTGGTTAAAAATTTGTAAGACCTCCCGTGCAATATCTAAAATTAAGCAATACTTGATGAAGATTGAAAGAGATGAGCACAGAGCGAGAGGTGAGGATCTTCTGGATAAGGCGCTTAAAAAATTTGAAACTTCAATTAAGCATTTAGAGAAAAAGCACGAATTTAAAGCTGTACTTGAAAAGTACCACTATAAGACATTGGAAGAACTTTTCGTTAACATTGGTTCAAATCATCTCCCTATCAAGGACATCCTTGTTGCAATTCCATCAGTCAATTTAACAGAGAATGATGAATTTGATTTTAAAGTAGAAGAAAAAGACTTAGATAGTTTTTACAAATCGGTTGCTAAAACGGCACGTAAAAGTACAAGTAAAGATAATGCAGTCATTGTAGATGGCCTGGATGATATCGTGGTTAAAATGGGACGTTGCTGTAATCCCATACCCGGAGATCCTATTACAGGAATCATTACAAGAGGCAGAGGGATAACTGTCCATACTATTGGCTGTACAAGAATTGCAGATATGGACAAAGCAAGAAATCTCCATGTGGAATGGAACAAGCATTATACTTTTGCTCATCCAGTGAATATAAAAGTGACGACCCACGATAAGCCTGGAATTTTGTCCAAAATTTCAAAATCAATTAATAATGCTGGTATCAATATTCGCTCTGCTATCGCTCGGTCAATGCCTGACCAAAAAGGTAGCTTTATCTTTGAAATTGAGGTTAAGGATTATTCAGAACTACTAAAAACGATAAGTTCTATAGAGCAAATGGAAGAAGTGATTTCTGTCAGCAGGGCCTAATTTTATCTCTTGTTCACATTCTTTTGACTTAAATTCTAAGGCATTTATAATTTAGGTATGAATAAATTAATCATATGTGTCTTCCTTTTAATTTCCTTTTCCCTTTTTGCACAAGAAACTTCTGAGCTTCAAAGTCCCGATGATACTGTGGATATAAATGCTCTTTCTGAACCTGAAGAAAAAGTTGAAGAAAAAGTCGAAGAGGCTCCAGTTTTAGAAGCCCAGAAGGTAATTGAAGAAGCACCAGTCGTTGAAGAAAAGCCTATTATTTCTGAAATAAAGAAGGGCCCACAAAATATTTTCCCATCAATGGTGACAGAGACCGTAGTTGAAGAGGACAAGGATTTTAAACAGAGAAAAAGCCATTGGGTTTCAACTTTTGCATTTGAACATTCATCCTATGAATTATTTCCGTCTGATTATGAGTTTAATGGAAAGAAAAATTTCGATAAAGAAACAAATCAGTTATGGGGTGGCAGGCTTGGATTCGGTGGTGAAATCTATCTTGGTGCAGGGTTCATCACTCGCTCGCTCGTTGAGGGATATTATATCGGCAGTCTTTTCTCTCAAGTGCTTAACGGGGGAAGTCAGGATGAAGATATCAAATTTGCTTATACAAAAAAAACAGGTCAAATCCTAGGAGCTGATGTTTCTCAAAGTCTAGGATGGATGTTTGATTTAAAAACTAAAAATCCATTTTTGGATCAAATGACTTTTCTCAATGTGGAACTTTTTGTAGAAGCAGGTCTTGGTAAGGGGTGGGCGTATAATCGACTTAACTATTCTTATGATCTTGGGACTACAGATGAGTCCATCAAGCTAAGAACTCGAGATGACTTTACAAATGCAAGAACTGGTGCAGGAATAAATTTTACCTCAAATCAGGGATTCTTCTTGACCATGAAAGTCACCGCCAATCGTTATGACATCTCAAAAAGAAAGATTGATGGGTATATCCAAGAAAATGGCCAGGGACAGACAACCGTAAATGAATCTCTGACTGATGCAAAAGTCGATACGGTCATGATCTATAGCTTAGGTGGGGGATATAAATTTTGATGAGAATTATTTCAATCTTCTTCCTGTTAATCTTTAGTGTTGCCTGCGTAGAAGAGGAAATTCCAAGCTATGATGATTTGAGCCAGGATGAAAGAGATGAAATTGATCAGCGCTCCGCTCAGAAATGCCTTGATGAATCATCAAGTGATTTTTCAGAATTTAAAACGGATTCTAATTCTAATTTAGCTGATTTCAGTCGTGGGGATTATTGGAAGCTCGAGTACACAAACGGAACAACGACTTATAATAATTACGTTTATGTTTGGAAAGTTACTGCCTCAGCAATCTATTTTTTATATCAACAGACTATTGAGAGCACGACTTATCATAAATTTATTAAGATGACCTCTACACTAAATGGGGAAATGATTGATGATTTGAGGGTCCAGAAATGTAATGTGGGTGATCCTCTTTCAGTTTCGGAATCGGCTTCTTCTATTTCTGTTTCATTTAAAGATGTGGAGACTACGGAAGGCTCGACGGACTATAAAACGACGACAACATACTCAACGAACTCAAATTATCCCGCTTTTTTTGCTGCCTTAAATAAAGAAATTTCAAAGAAAAAATTAAATGATGATGGAGATGTTACATCTACAGAAAAATTTAGTTATAAAATTTCATATGTCGGAGATGATGAAGATGTACTTGAGTCTTCGTATGCAAATTATAGCAACATGAGTTATTGCGTACATAACTATAATCCCACTGCTTTGAAGTCATTTGATTTTCCATTTGAATTAAACTGTGAAACTGATGGGGTTACGAATGCTAATCCTGGCGCAGATGCCACTCTGGATTTTGTTGCCTCGACTGAACTTTAATCCTCTTCAATAACTGCATTTTCCCTTAAGACTTTTAGCAGAATAAAAGTTCTTGAGATTTTGAGAGATTCTTTTAAAAGCTTTTTGATGTCATTCCAGCTTGAGTAAGAATTGATCACACTATCAAAGTAAAATTCTGGTCTCTGGGACTTCATATAATGCGACATAATCAATTTTATACGCATGATGTGGTAATCACTTGAGATAATGAGAACTTTTTTAAATTCGGAGTTGTTTTTTAGGAATTTAACTGTTTCTCGGACATTTTCAAAAGTATTCTGAGATTTATAGTCTAGATCGACCTGAACTCCAACATTCTTTATGGCTTCACCTATTGTAGGTGTTGCCTGCTTGATTAAAAGCGTTTCAAAAGAATTGGCAGCATGTACTCCAGAAATAAAAAGTTTTGATGAGGGATTCTTTTTAAGTAGTTCTAAGGCGTATGAAATCCTACCCTTGTCACCGGTAAATACAGCAATCGCATCTGGAGATTTTTGAAAGAAGGCACCAGATGCTCTGCCTTTCTGCATTTTTGCATAGATAGGTATATAGGCAATGAAGCTAGTGAATATTGCTAATAAAAAGCAAAAAATAAGAGAGCCGCTTAAAAGTAAGCGGCGGACTCTCGTTGATTTAGTTTCAAAAACGTATTTTCTACCTAGCATAAACTACTTTGCAGCAATAACCTCAATCTCTACCACGGCCCCTTTTGGAAGTGCCGATACCTGAACTGTTGAGCGTGCTGGAAAAGGTGCTGCAAAGAATTTGGTATAGGCTTCATTCACTTTTCCGAACTGGGCCAGGTCCGTCATGAAGACAGTTGTCTTAATAATATTTGAACGGGTCAAATCTTGAGATTGAAGTAATCCATCAATATTTTTCATGATAGTTTCCAGCTGAGAATCAAAGCCATTGGCCATCTCGCCAGTTTTGGCATCGAGACCAATCTGTCCTGAAAAGTAATAAACACCATTATGAAACACGCCCTGAGAGTAAGTGCCAACTGCTGCTGGTGCTTTATCAGTATTGATAATCATTTTTTCAAAGGCCATTGTCGTCTCCTAGTGCTTTGCTAATTTGTGAGCTTTAATTTCTTGGGCAATTAGTGCAGTCAAATGACTCATGTTAACGATTTCATCAACTGTAGAGGTTCTTTGAACAATATTAATCGCATGTTTTAATGGAAGTAATATTGGTCCAATTGGAGTTGCGCCAGCAAGTTGAGCAAGAAGTTTATAACTGATGTTTGCTGAATTTAGATCAGGGAAAATAAGAACATCAGCTGGCTTATCAAGAGTACAGAAATCAAAAAGATTTTTCATAATATCAGCATTAGTTGCAACATCAGCTTGCATTTCACCATCTGCAATAAGATTTGTATCTTTAGATTTCGCAATTTTAACTGCCTCTGCCATCTTTGCAGCCTGAGGGTCTCTGTTTGAGCCAAAATTTGAGTATGACAAGAAAGCCACTCTTGGCTCTGACTGCATGACTCTTCTATAAAGTTGAGCAGCTGAAATTGCAATGTCTGCAAGATCAGATGAGTCTGGGTTTTGTTGAACTGTGCAGTCAGCAAGAAAAACAACTCTTTGCTTGAAAACAAGAATCATAATCCCCGCAACCTTAGGGCGACCTGGAGTATTAGTGCCAATCACTTTCATGATGGGGCGAATACATTCTGGATAGTTCTGAGTAGCACCAGTAATCATACCATCAGCATGTCCCATACGAACCATCATCGAGCCGTAATAATTTCCTCGCTTGAGTGTATCCTTAGCAAAACTAAGAGAAACACCTTTACGTTGTCTGAGCTGGAAATATTCTTTTACATAAGTTTCGTAGTTTTCTGAATCTTCAGTATGTAAAACTTCAATATCTTTAAGATTTGAAACTCCTAAAGCTTCCATTTTTTTATGAATAATTTTCTTGTTACCTAAGAGGATAGGTTCAATTAGCCCCTCTTCATTTAAGATAGAAACGGCTTTCAGAATTCGAGCGTTCGTTCCCTCAGGGAAAACGATTCTTGGTTTATCAGAGCCTGGTAAGCGAGAACGAATGTTTCTCATGATTGAACCGGTCTGACCTAGACGCTCTTGAAGAGATTTTGCGTAAGCGTTCATATCTTCTATTTTTAATCGTGCAACTCCAGAATCCATTGCCGCTTTTGCAACAGCTGGAGCAACACGGGTTAGAACGCGCTTATCAAAAGGCTTTGGAATTAAATAGTTTCTTCCGAAAGAAAAATTTTCGTTTCCATAGGCGCGCTTAACGTCATCTGGAACTTCTTCTTTTGCTAATGAAGCAAGGGCCATAGCCGCAGCTTTTTTCATTTGTTCATTGATCTTGCGAGCACGTACATCTAAAGCTCCGCGGAAGATAAAAGGGAAACCTAAAACGTTATTTACTTGGTTTGGATAGTCAGAGCGCCCAGTTGCCATTATGGCATCATCACGAACTTCGGCTACTTCTTCTGGAGTAATTTCAGGATCAGGGTTTGCCATAGCGAAAATGATTGGATTTTTTGCCATTGATTTGACCATGTCTTTAGACACTAGGCCTTTTGCCGAACAACCTATAAAACAATCAGCATCCTTCATAGCATCAGCAAGAGTTCTTGCTTTTGTATCATTGGCAAAAAAATCTTTATATTTATTCATTCCGTCAGTACGACCTTTATAGATCACACCTTTAGAATCACACATGAGAACGTTTTCTTTTTTTACACCCAACTCAAGGAAGAAAAGGGCCGTGGCAATTGCAGCTGCACCAGCTCCTGATACGACAACTTTCGTTTTTGCCACATCTCTGCCAGTGATCTCGCAGGCATTAATGAAAGCTGCTCCACCGATAATAGCTGTACCATGTTGGTCATCATGGAAAATAGGTATGTCACAGATTTCTTGTAGACGCTTTTCAATTTCAAAACACTCAGGAGCTTTAATATCCTCTAGATTTACACCACCAAAAGTTGGCTCTAGTGCTTTAACGACGCTAACAACTTCTTCTACTGTCTTGGAATTTATTTCAATGTCAAAAACATCAATGTCAGCAAAACGTTTAAAGAGAACACCTTTGCCCTCCATCACTGGTTTGCCAGCGAGTGGACCTATATCTCCAAGTCCGAGAACTGCCGTACCGTTTGAGAGAACAGCAACAAGATTACCTTTCGCAGTATATTTATAAACATCATCAGGATTTTTAGCAATCTCTAGACATGGTGCTGCTACACCTGGTGAATAAGCAAGACTTAAGTCTCTGGCAGTAAGACAGGCCTTAGTTGGAGTCACTTCAATTTTCCCCACACGTCCATGGGCATGATAATCAAGGGCCTGACGATATTTCTCTTCGGCCGATGTTGCTTCATTATTCGGTGTGCTCACACGACATCCTTTTGTTAACAAATAGGTCTTAAAATTATCCCAAGAAGATAGCAGTTTTTCATAAGAAAGCCATCATATGCGCTCTGAGACAAAAGTTTACTTTATATTTTTTTTCTTAAGAGGGAAGGCAGGAGGGGAACTGTTGTCAAAAGTAGTCCGACATAGAACGCATCTACACTGGGTAGAGAGTAAAATTGATTTAAAGTTTTCCATGTCACGATGCCAAAACACCCAGTAATTACTGCCCAGCAGAATTTTTTTTCAGAGATTAGTCCTGGTTTCCATTGGGCAATGAGTAATGGAAAGAGTAAACATGCCGCAGAAAATCCACCTAATGTTTTCCATACCTCAACAACCTTTCCATCAAATTGGTGGCCCAAAAATAGTGAGATGACTGCCACGGAAACCAGAGCAATATGGTGATGCCACTTCTTGAAATTCTCCTTAGAATTAAAAAAATCATAACTGAGACAAGTGGCCGCATTGAAAAGATATGAATCCATTGTGGAGAGAATAGTGGCGAGTATTCCCGAAAGAATAAGTCCTCTTACTCCTTCTGGAACTATTTGCATCGAAAAAAGAAGATAAGCATTTTGAGGATTTGCTTGTGGAATAGCAACTCTTGCGTAAAGCGCACCTAAGGTCGTGCAGCAATCAAATAGAAACCAAATAAGTGTGGAAATCAGAATGCCTTTTTTGGCAACTTGCTCTGATTCCGCCGCGAGACAGCGTTGATAAAAATTTGGATCGACCAAAGTGGAGAGAGCGATAAATCCCCATACAAGGGTGGCTGCTAGTCCCTCACCACCAAGCCAATCAAAATGCGAATCCGGAAGTTTCGCCTGCAGGGTCAAGGGATTTCCAATATGAATCCAAGCGAAAATAACAACAAGTAGAACTCCCAAAATCATAAAAATAAATTGGACGAGGTCAGAAAAAACGACGGCCCTGAATCCTCCCCAGAGTGACCATAGTGTCACAACTAAAATACCGACAGCAGTATTCATAAAAAGAGTTCCACCAAAAAGTGCCTGAAGAAAAATCCCTAAACTAATGGTATAAGCAAGCGGTAAAAGATTGAGAAAGTTTAAGCTTGCCGTTAATTTTTCCGCACGAGATCCAAAAAGTTGTCCAGCAAGCTCGGCAATTGTCATGGCATTATAATTTCGAATTCTTTTGACTAGGAAAAAGGCAAAAAGAAGGTAACTCAGGTACCAGAAAATTCCCTGAGTGAGAAAATTATAAATACCTTTCTCAAAAGTCAGGGCCGTTACTCCAAAGATTCCTCCGTACCAAGTGGCAACAAGGGTCGCCACAAAAATAGGAAGAGTCATTTTTCTTCCCATTAGTAAAAGCTCTAGGGTGCTGTTTTTTTCTTTTTCTGGAAGGCGATTTTTTAAAGACTGACCGTAGAGCACAGAAGCGAGAGTTGCTCCTAAAACGCCAAAAAAGACGATCCAGTCCAGTGGAGTGATAAATTGCAGAAGTTCTGAGTGAGAAACCATAGCGAGATTATATGTTTTAGATTATCCTTTTGCTATGAAATATGTCTGGATTATATTGGCCGTAATACTATTAGTGAGAATTGATCTTGTGTTGAGAATATTTGATCAAGCTGCCGATAAGTTCACTACAAATAATGGTCCAGAAATTGCTTCAAACGAAATCCAACCAAATAGTGAAATCATCTCCATAACTAATGACCCTTCACTAAAAGTAACTCCTCGAAAAACGTTCTTATCCATGTTGGATGATTTTCATGCTTCTGCTGATGAGAAAATAAAATTGAAAGCACTTGAGTTTTTAAAAGCGCATCCAACCCTCTTTGGTGATAAGTTGGATAAGGATCTTGAAACATTTATCTATCGTTGGCGTGACTTGGTCTTACAAAAAAATAAAGTCACCTATGACTTTTTGATTGAGCTAATGAAATTAGTTAAGGGCGAAAATCTTGAAATGCTTCAAAGATTTTTTTCTCTTGTTATAGATAACGACCTGAATGATTTTTTTACTGCCTATCAAAAAACTTCTGATACGAACTGCATGATCATGAAGCAATTGGTTGATGTACTTCCTGAGGAAGAGGCCTATAATGAACTTGCTGAGCGTTTAACTCAGCTCCAAAGTTTTGTCGGTAGTGATAAAATCAATCCTCAAATAAAAGTCTTTGCAGAACTTTGTCTTCTTGTTTTGAAATTAGATGTCGACAGAAGGCAGGTCGCTCTAGACGTTGAAGAAACAAGCTCGAATCAAGCTCCACCAACAGCTGTTGAGCCTAAGCCTGAATCCACCGCTCTTCCTGAGTCCAACCCATGATCCAAGTTGTAAATGTTTCGAAAGCATTTGGTACCCAATTACTATTTCAAAATGCAACTCTTACTATCGGTAAGGGGGAGCGAGTTGGACTTGTTGGGAGAAATGGAACAGGTAAGACCACACTTTTTAAAATCCTTCTTGGAGAGGAGAGTTCAGATTCAGGAGAGGTGATTGTTCCAAAAAACTATCAAATTGGAACATTGAAGCAGCATCTTCACTTTACTCATAATACCATTCTTGAAGAATGTATGACGGCACTAAAAGGCGATGCAGAGTTTGATCAGTATAAAGTGGAGAAGATGTTACATGGTCTTGGCTTTAAAACAGAGGACTTTTCTCGGGCCCCGGGAGACTTTTCCGGTGGTTATCAAATCAGATTAAATCTTGCCAAGGTTCTTTTGGCCGAACCAGATTGTTTACTTTTAGATGAGCCCACGAACTATCTCGATATTATTTCAATGAGATGGCTATCGAAATTTTTAAGAAACTTTCGCGGCGAACTCGTCATCATTACTCATGATCGTGGATTTATGGATGAAGTAACAACACATACAATGGGGATTTGGAGACAGAAAGTTTTTAAAATTCCAGGTAGTTCTGAGAAATATTTCGAGCAGATTTTGGCGGAAGAAGAAATTTATGAAAAGACACGTCAGAACTCAGAAAAGAAAAGAAAAGATCTTGAAGAGTTTGTGACTCGATTTAAGGCCAAGGCCAGCAAGGCGACACAGGCCCAGTCTAGAATGAAACTTTTGGAGAAAATGCCTGAACTTGATGCTCTTGCTTTAGTTTCAACTCTTGATTTTGAATTTAATCACAAAGAGTGTCCTGGAAAAACCTTAATGGAAGTGAAGGACATTGCTTTCGGGTATGGAGTCGATAATCTTTTTGAAAATGTAAGTTTCCCTATTTTAAAAGGGGATAAAATTGCAATCATAGGAAAGAACGGAAAGGGAAAGTCGACCCTTTTAAATCTCTTGTCTGGAGATCTTGAGTCACGTCGAGGAGTCATTTCCCCAAATGTGAATCTACTGATAGGTCATTTTGGTCAAACGAATATAAATCGATTGAATATGGAATGGACGGTTGAGGAGGAGGTTGCTTCAGTCGATATGACTTTGGGGCAGCAAAGAATTAGAAGCCTTTGCGGAACAATGATGTTTGGCGGAGAGTTAGCAAAGAAAAAAATTAAAGTTTTGTCAGGGGGGGAGAGAGCAAGAGTCTTGTTGGCCAAGTTACTCGCTAAGCCCTGTAATTTACTTTTACTTGATGAGCCAACTAACCATCTTGACCAAGAATCTGTTGAGTCACTGACACTAGAACTTCAAAATTATCCAGGTGCCGTCGTAATTGTAACTCACTCTGAAAGTATGCTTCGAGAGGTGGCGACGAAATTAATTGTATTCCACCAGGGCAAGGTGGAGTATTTATCAGAAAATTATGACGATTTTCTTAAAAAGATTGGCTGGGAAGAAGAAGAGGACATTGTTCAAGACAAAGTGAAGGATCGTCCATCGAGGCAAGAATTGAAGCGTTTACGTTCTGAAATGATCATCGATCGGGGAAGAGAGCTGAACCCACTAAAGAAAAAAATGGAATCATTAGAAAAAGAGATCATGAAACTTGAAGAGGAGCAGGTAAGGCTTGAAGCAGAAGTGATTAATCTCGCCGAGAGGGGAGATTCCAAAAAGATTCAAGAATCCTCACAGAGACTTGGTATTATCAGGAAAAAGGTCGATGAACTCTTTGAAGAGCTTTCTGTTGTGACCATAGAGCATGATGGTCTTTTCAATAAATATGAAGAAAAATTAAAAAGTCTTGAGGCTTAACGAATCTTATAAACTTCGTTTACCACTTCTTTCAAAAAAGCATCTTGCCAATAGATTCTTCCATTCACGACATCTGTCGGTGCATAGGAGGCTTCCATCTTTTTTAGAATCAAATTATCTTTAAAAATGATTACTGTTGGATTCTTTGTTATCTCAAAGAGCTGAGTAGCGTAACTATTTTCAAAATAAGTATTAAATCCTACGATTTTCACCTTTGAAGAGAAACTTGGAATGAACGAATCAAACTTGCGCTCAAAGAGAAAACAAGATCTGTCCACAATTGACCTATCAAGGCAATAACTTGAAGAGAAAACCATCACAACGTACTTATCAGAGTTTTGAACTTCGCTTTGATAATCTAAATCAGAAATGTAACTATAATTTTTAACTGGGTATTCGATTGCTGACCAACAGGCGAAAGAAAGTAATGAGGCCGTAATCAAAAGAAATGATTTCATTTAATACTCCGATTTTGACCCGGAGATTCTCAAATAAAACAGATTCCTTCAATTGTACTGTAAATTATTCAATACTTAAGTGATCTTCTGGATTGAAGGGGTTGATACTATTAGCAATAAAGTAGTACCAGGCCGTGCCAGCAACAGAGGAAGAAGTGGTAAAGTCTGAATTCTTGATGGTGGCATAGGCTATTCCACCATCAGTCGTAGCCATTTTTTTGATTTCTTCGGACAGCTTCTTTTGGTCATTGCCCTGGCAGTGGGTCTTTTGGTTTTGAATTTGCTGATATTTTTTCATCGCTAAAATTTGTCCCGCTGAACCCTCAGACCAAACAAATGCTTGTCCTGCTGGCCTATTGGCAGGTTTACTATCCATAAACCCTTTAATTTCTTTGTCTACGACAAGAAATTGATCACAATTCATTTCTAAAGCTGTCTTCAAATTGAGATTTTGAATTGTCTCTTTATCGAGCGCCAAAGTGCTCCATGATTGATTATCAAGATAGAGTTCGCCCTTATTAATAGCTCCAGTTTTTAAATTCACTCCAGACCAAAAGTGTGAACGGGATTTATCCCAGAGAGCGACTGTAAATTCTTTCAGCTCATATGCCTGCTCGTCATATTTTTTAATTTTATTAATTTTTGCAAAAAGGGAGAAGGCAGAGAAAGCATCTAGATTATGCTCAAGAGCTGCAACTTCATTCTCATTCCAAGAAGTCTCCTTAAGATCACTTGGAGCAAACGAAATAGCTTTGAAATCTTTGCCTTTAATTGTGACAGATCTTATTTGGGTGGAGAGATACGATAGTAGTTTCGTATTAAAATTTAAAAATTCATTAGTATGAAATATTTTTTGATAGGTCGTTGCAGAAAGAGCAACCCAAGCAATTGCTCCTGCGTATCTTTTATCTCCCTCATATGGATAAGGAGATTTTCCATCAAGATAGTAAGAAAAATAAAGTGAGCCATCAGAATTTTGAAGATTTTTAAGACCGCTAAGTAATTTACTCGCAGATTTTTTATCTCCATGCCTTGAAAAGGTGATAACCGCTAAGGCCTGATCGTAGATATAGCTCTGAGAATGGTCAGAGAAGCTTTTAATAAGGGCACCCCCATCAGGTAACGAGTGGATGCGTGATTTTAGATTACTGATGACAGTATTATTTGTGAGCGCCGATACATTAGACTGGGTAAAACAGAACACAACTACCCAGAGTAGGCATTTGCCTATCATAAATTCCCCTAGCAACCGA
>CANHJD010000013.1 GCA_947461145.1 Bacteriovoracaceae bacterium | reverse complement strand
TTTATTGGAAGTGTAATTGTTAAGCACCTAAATGATTTAGGAGAACAAGATATTATTCTTTGTGACCATTTTGGACATGAGGACAAGTGGAAAAACTTACGGGATCTAAAATATTCTTCATTTATACAAGTCGAAGATTTATTAACCCATCCGATATGGAAAAAACCAGCCCCCTTCAAAGCCATCTATCACATGGGGGCCTGTTCAGACACGACAGAAATGAACATGGACTTCTTATATAAGAACAATACCGAATTTACGAATACCCTTCTGACTTTTGCCGCTGATAAGAATATCCCCATCGTGTATGCATCAAGTGCAGCAACCTACGGGGCGGGTGAGCAGGGGTATTTTGATGATCACAATGGAATTAAGGATCTTAAGCCACTTAATAAATACGGATACTCAAAACAGCTTTCTGATGAGTGGATTTTAAAACAAAAGAAAAAACCTAAAGTTTGGTTCGGTGTTAAATTTTTCAATGTTTTTGGGCCTCAAGAATATCACAAGGGAAAGATGAGTTCGGTTGTCTTTCAGTCCTATAATCAGATTAATCAGGTTGGAGAGGTTAAACTTTTTAAATCCCATCGTGCAGATTTTAAGCATGGTGAGCAACTGAGAGATTTTGTCTATGTGAAAGATGTTGTCCGGGCGATGGTTGAGCTTATTGAAGCTGGAAAGAAAAAGCCGACAATCTCTGGTATCTACAATCTTGGCACTGGTGAGGCGAGAAGCTTCCATGACTTAGTGAAGGCAACTTTTAAAAGCATGGGGAAAAAGCCAAAAATTACCTTCATTGATATGCCTGAAGAACTTCGTAATCAGTATCAGTACTATACTCAGGCCGAGATGAATAAATTTAAACGTGCTCTACCAAAATTTAAATTTATGAAACTTGAAGATGCCGTTGCTGACTATGTTGGCAATCATCTGATGAAAGAAAAGTATCTGGTCTCTGGCAAATGAAAGGGAAGAAGATTGACGGACTAAAGGCAGCCATCGAAATGCTTCAGGGGCTAGATCTGGCGGCTCAGCAGGCCCTATTATCTGATATCGCCCGTCGAGATCCAGAGATGGCGATTAGACTCAAGCAAAACATGGTGACCTTCGATGACCTCCAGTATCTGACTGTTTCTATGATGAAGCGCTTACTCCAGGAAATTAATCTTGATGATCTTGGCCTTGCCCTTAGAGGCTCTAGTAAAGAAGTCTCTAATCATCTTCTAGGGATGTTTTCAACTGGAATGAAACGAGACATAGAAGATATTCTTAAAGGCAAGCCTCGGCCTTTATCAGAAGTTTTAGAGGCGCAAAAAAAAATAATGGACGTGGTGCTCAAGTTACGTGAGAAGGGTGAGATTGTGCTCTCCAAAGATAAGTCGGAGAAGCTTGTTTGAAGAAAGTTCTCATCTCAGGTTTTGAGCCTTTTGGTAATCATGCCGAAAATAGCTCTCAAATCATCGCTGAATTATTTAAAGAAGTTGATCTACCTGGTCTTGAGATAAGAAGCATTATTCTTCCTGTCACCTTTAGTTCATGTTTTGATCACCTAAAAGCGGAAATTGAAAATTTTAATCCTGATTATGTTGTATGCCTTGGGCTTGCGGATAAGCGAACAGCGATTACCCTTGAAAGAGTTGCCATTAATCTCATTCACTCGAAAGTGCCTGATAATGATGGGGTCAATTATTTAGACCGTCCTGTAATTGAAAATGGACCTGCAGCTTATTTTTCAACTCTTCCCCTAAAAGAGATGAGAAATCTCAAGACAGATTTTCTCGTTGAGGAGTCTTATTCTGCTGGCACTTATGTTTGCAATTATTTGATGTATCAGGTTTTGAATTATTTGAAAGATTCCGACATTAAAGCTGGGTTTATTCATTTACCGCACCTGAAAGATAATAAAGATTTAGTTTTTAAGTCCATCCTTCAAATACTCCGCATCACCAAAGATTGAACATCTTATCCAATTTTTATTGGCACTAACCTCGTGGTGGATGGAGCCCACAGCAATGTCTAGCGAATGAGACTTTACATTTAATTCCAATTGTTTAGGCGGTTAAATTCTCAATTTCGCAATCTTCTTTAAAAATAAATTTCAGTATGAAATTAGATTCAGACGATAATAGATATAAGGAATTTAGTTTAAAACTTAGGAGCACGTATGAAGATCACTTTAGCAATGGCCCTTGTTATATTATCGTTTTCGGCAATGGCAGGTAACCCTATTAAAGATGCTCTAAAGCCTCTCACCACCATACCTGAAGATAAAGTTGCACCTTCTAACGGTTTAGGAAATCCAACCACAGGGCCAACCAATCCTGGACCGGCCGGAAAAATAGGTGGTAAAGGGTTACCACCATGGATCGTTCCAACCCTTCCAAATAAGAATTGATAATAAAAAAAGCCCAGTTTAAACTGGGCTTTTTTTATTATATAATTTTCTTATAAAACAGGCTCAGCCACGCTGTAGATATTTTTTATTTCTCACTAACAATAAAACTATCAAATCCTAAAAGTCCTCTGGATGAAACGATATAATCTGTCACAGTTTGCTGTGGAGTGATTTCGTATACGACGTTGACTCCATCATAACGCTTCTGTTTTGCCTTCACTAGAAATGAGTCCTCTTCCGTAGCGCCAAGAGCAGGTAGATTTTTAAATTTGATTTTGACTTTGTCAGATTCAAGGTTCGTCAAAGTTCCATAAGATGAGCAGTACGTCTCTGGAACCTGACAGGTTCTCGGATAATTAGATATTACTGGAACTCGCTGAGTCTCTGTTCTCAAGCACTGTCCATTTTGTGGGTTCATGCGAGTGCAGATCGTTCTAGTTGTATAACCAGTCATTCTTCGATCGTAGCCACACTGGTATCCAGAAGTCACAAAAACATAACGTGTGCTATAAGCTTCACAGATTGATTTACTCATTGGAACATTAAAGGTGATCTTTACGACTCGAGGAGTTTCTGAGGTACGAACTAAGATGGCTTCAGGAGCATTTACTTCAATATTTTCAGCATTCAGGAGTACTCTTTCCTGAGCAAATGAACTCAAAGAAATTACAGCACTCACGATTAATAAAACCTTTTTCATAGATTATTTCCTCTAAAAAATATTTGAGTGTTTTTAGCTTAGTTTGACTTCTGACTCTAGGGGCCATAGTAGAATTTACAATCATTTACACGCAGTTTGCTGGCCGGGTTGGTCCAACTGACACCTTGCTGGGGCCCCTTCGGCTCCGGCCCGGCCAAACTGCCCCTCATAACTGTAAGGAGATGTTATGGGAAGCAACCGTAACTGCTTAAAAAGGAATGGAAGGTGACTTGGCACGATTCATGCTCAATGGGTTTCGCAAGAGATGTAAGGGGTCACTCAAGGATGAGTGATCGCAATAGACAACAGGATGTCACCTTTATATCTCGCCAAGGATTGGCTTCCGGTATCAAGGATTGAGACCGGGTAACTTTAGGGAAGAAAAAATAATTAAGGAGAGCTGTATGGAAAAGGCAACAATCGAAAAATTCAAGAATCTCTTTCTCGAGATTTTATCAGAGGAAGAAGTTTCAGAAGGGAAGCTTTATCCAGCGGGTCTTGAAGGAGACGAAGTGGATATTGTTTCGACTGAAAAAGCGAATCAAATGGACTTTCGTTTAAAGGCCAGAAGTGCTCTTTATTTAAAGAAGGTTAAAAAATCATTGCAAAAGATTGAAGAGGGAACGTTTGGTGAGTGCGAGGATTGTGGATCTGAAATAACAACAAATCGACTTATGGCGCGGCCAACTGCAGATCTCTGTATTCATTGCAAGGAGGCAGAGGAAAAGCAGGAAAATCAATTAGTGAATAAAAATCGCGCTTCTTCCAAAGTAGGAAGAGTGTTGCCAATCGATAAGCTTGCCAAGGGATATAATAAAGATGAAACGAGTACTTCAGACTTCCAGGTCAGTCATATGGATTATCAAGATATAGTCGGATAATCATAGAAGGAAAGCCCGCTATAACGGGCTTTCCATATTTGAATTAAACGATGTATTGAGAGAGCTCCTGAACAAGGGCCTGACTTCGGGTAACAAACTTCTCTTTGTCTTCTGAAGAAAGTCCTTCTGAGGAAAGTGAAGCTAAGTCTTGAACATGATGACAAATTTTTTCGGCCAATTCTTTCTTTTCCCCTTTTTCCCATATCTTTAATGCATTCTTAATTAGCGTATTAGAAGGATTTACAACCAGAGTCTTTTTTATTGGCATGGAGAAAGCCGAATTGCCCATTGATTTAGTCATTTGCTGAAAACGCTTCATATTCTCATCAACTTTAAAGTAGGCACTGGATGAGGCATTTTTAAGGTTTTTTACATCTACGTCAAGTTTTGCTTCTAAGTCTTTATTTTCTCCAACTAAGACATGTTTGAAAAAATCTTTGACCTTAATGTCATCAGCTGTAGTTGTCATCGTTTCCAAAATATTTTCAATTTCGGAATCAATTGCTGAAAATTTGAAACTTTGCTCACCTTGTTTACTCATTTCTGCATGTTGCATGAAGTGCGGATCAATATATTGATCAGTCTCAATCACATGAATACCTTCAGAGAGAAGTTGCTTGCGCAAAGACTCATCACTTTGGTTTTTTTCGAAGTAAACGTATTTTTCTTTGAGCTTCTCTTTGTAAGTTTCTGGTATTGAAGCCTGATACTCCTCAAGAGTCACAAGTTTCGAATCAGAATTTTTGAAGAGGACATATTTCCTCATTATTTCATCGAACTTTGTATCTTGCATACAACCATATTTAACAAATAGACCAATATCTTCCCACGCCTTCTCATAGCGCTCACGATCTGTGTTAAATAGTTTTTTTAATGATTCAGCAACTTTCTTAATAATGTAGTTGGAGATTTTTTTGATGTTTGGATCTCCCTGAAGAGCAGAGCGAGAAACATTTAATGGGATGTCTGTAGAGTCAATGGCTCCTTTAAGAAGTCCCAAGAAATCTGGCACGACATTTTTGACACTGTCAGAAACAAAGACTTGTTTGCAGTAGAGTTTAATTCCGTTTTCTTGAACAGGTTTATTTGCGTTTAATTTTGGAAAAAAGAGAACACCTTGAAGAGTAAAGGGGTGGTCTACATTTAAATGCAACCAGAATAATGGTTCTTGATCCATTGGGAATTTTTTGCGGTAAAATTCTTTATAGTCTTCATCAGTTAAGACTGTAGGGTCTTTCTTCCAAAGAGGAGTGGTTTCATTAATAATCTCCTCGCTCGCATCGGCTTGAGAAAGGTCTAGCACACCAACTGGATATGGCATGAAATCACAGTAATGAGTTAGTGTTTCTTTGAGTTTCCAAGTGTCAAGAAAATCCTCTGAGTCTGCACTGATGTAAAGTTTAATCGTCGTACCAGTTTCAGACTTCGTTGAATCACTGAATTCATAATCAGTGTCCCCTAGGCAAGTCCATTTTGTGGCAACAGACCCTGGAGTCATTGAAAGAGATTCAACTTCCACTTTTTCAGCAACCATGAAAGCAGAGTAAAAACCAAGGCCAAATTTTCCAATGATTTCATCTTTTGCTGTCGTGTTGCCCATGTCTTTCATTTTTTGCACGAATTCTTCGGCACCTGAGAAGGCAAGCTGGGCAATATACTTTTCAACTTCAGAGTCCGTCATCCCGATTCCGTTATCTGAAATAATGATGGTTTTATTCGCCTTATCCACTTCGACTTTAACTTTCCCTTCTGGAATTTCATATCCTTGGGAACGGGCGATAGTAGCCCTTTTTGTGATGGCGTCACAGGCGTTAGAAACGAGCTCTCGGATGAAAATATCGTGCTCCGAGTAAAGCCATTTTTTTATAATAGGAAAAATGTCATTAGTTTTTACTGAAATCGAACCTTTACGTGTATTCATAGGAAGCCTCCCTAACTAGTTTCGTTGCGTCATCTGGTTTTTCGCGTAATAATCAAATAGTAATATGGTAACGAATATAAAAGCGTCAAGGGTCATTGAATATGCCAAATGAAATTTTACCTTTATTTATTCTCACGACAGGTGGGACGATAGAAAAAATCTATGATGAATTTGAGGGGTCCCTTCAAAATAAAGATACAATTGTTAAAAACAAAATTTTACAAAAATTGAGACTTCCCTATACAGAAATACAAGTAAAGCAAATCATGGCAAAAGATTCGCTTTATATGGATGATAAGGACAGGGCCTCAATTCTAGATTCAATTAAAACTTACTCTCGTTTTGGAAATCCAATCGTTGTTCTTCACGGAACAGACACAATGGATCTGACCTCCAAGTTTTGTGCTGAAAACTTTAAAGAGATTAGTGTGCCAGTTGTTTTCACGGGAGCTATGAAGCCATTAGGCTTTGATGATTCTGATGCTGCCCAAAATGTTATTGAGGCTATCTTTGCTGCTCGGATCCTGAAGCCTGGTTATTATGTAACCTTTCATGGAAAACTTTTTACAGTTCCTCATTTTAGAAAGAATAAGCAGCTTGGAACTTTTGAGGAGACTGATTCGTGAAACTTTTTTTATCACTTTTGATGTTAGTGACTTCAAGTTCCGTTTTGGCCTGGGGTAATACTGGGCATAGAACTGTTGGCGAAGTTGCTACAAAATATCTTGAAATCAAAACTCAAAAAAAACTATATGATCTTTTAAAGGGCGAAAGCCTTGCTCGCGCTGCAACCTGGCCAGATGAAATTAAGTCGGAGCCTGAAACCTATCAGCACACATTCCATTGGCATTATACGACCTGGCCTCAAGAAGCAAGCGAGCATAGTGAATCAAATGAAAATGCTGAATCAGGATTACTTCTCAAATCTATTAATGAGCAACTTACTGTTTTAAAAGATGTAAAAGCAACTAAAGAGCAGAAGATTTTTGCTCTCAGATTTCTTGTGCATTTGATTGGTGATTTACATATGCCTCTTCACGTAGGCACTGGATCTGATCAAGGTGGGAATCTCTGCAAAGTGATGTTTCATGGACGGCCGATGAATTTACATTCTCTATGGGATGAAGGGATGATTGAATTTACAAAGCTCAGTTACACTGAACTTGCGAATTTCATTTCAGCAGGAAAGTCTGCCAAAGATTTAAAAGCGATTACTCAGGGAAGTGTGATTGACTGGGCCCGAGAATCAAAAGAAATAGTTCCCACCGTTTATCCACTAGAAGTCTCTCCAACTCAAGACCCTGCAGTTTCTCGTAGCTACTGTAAGAAAGAGGCTCCGGCAGATGAAGCACCTAAGCTTTCGTTTGAATATAGTTACAAATTCATGCCAATTATTGAGCAAAGATTATTTAAGGCAGGTGTTCGCCTTGCATGGCTTTTAAATGAAAATTTAAAATAATTGCCAGCAATATTGGCCACCAGAATAAAAGAGCTATTAGCTCAGACTTTCTTAACCTACTGAAAAAACAATTGCAGTAAGGGGTAAGTCCTTAGAAATCTAATTTTTAGACCATAATAAGCTTAAGTCTTTAATAAAAATGATCCGATAATTCTAGAGAGGATCAAGGATTATGGTCTATTCGACTTTAGGGAAGAAATCTTTTTGCATAATTATAGCAATGGTATTTGCTATCTCTGGGTGCTTGCCATCAGATGTCGCTTCAACTCGTCAGCAATTCAATTCTGTTCCTGATGGTGAAAGTACTTCTGGTTCAGGAGCCGGTGCTGGAGCAACGACTTCTGGCTCAGGAAGTGGTACATCATCAATTCCTCCCAAAGTAGAGATACGACATCTTATTGAACCAAATCTTTCCACTAATCCAAATTATTCTTCCGGAACTGGTTATGCAGGTGGTGGAAGTTATGTTCGTAAACTAACCTTACCCAAAAATTATGCAGGTAAATTATATTTGGCGGGCATTAATATTGCTTCGCTTGCTGATAGACACATTAAGGTGAGATTTAAATTTGGTGTTGGCCGAGAGCCTATTACAATTCCTGCAGTCGTCACTCAGGCACCAGGAATCACCCCTCAAACCAATATTCATGTCCTAGTCATGGATATGCGTTCTGAGCCTTTTAGAAACGTTCGCCTGCCTTACGATTTATTTGATTACAATGAATATACTAATGATTCCTCTCCGACTCAGGAGAATCTTGATACGGGACTTTTTTGCAGAGGGCTCAGAGTAGAGGATGACCCTACTTTTACAGGGGTTGGTCTTTGTGATGGAGCTCAGTCTTCAGAAGAATGTTTATATGCTTATGCAAAAGTTTTAGATCAAGGATTAGTAAAAGAAATCGTAAGTACACAGTCTAACATCCTTGTACCTATAATGCCTTCTTTGCCACAAGTGAAAAGCTTAGCCGGTAGTTCTTATTATCAAGACAAGATGATTGAACAACTGAAGAAACCTCTGGTGGACAACCCACTAGGTCCCTTCATCTTTAGTGAGTTGTCCTATCCGGCGAATACGACAGACTCAATAGATCTTAATTTTAACTCACTTACTAATTACTCCGATTGGGCAGCAAAGCTGATTAATGGGTCTAATTACTATTATCGCGGTCCTTATCGTCTGGTGAATAAAGCTGAGTGGCAGTTTAAATTTGCAGATCTCGTAGGAGAAAAAAGATTATTTAAGTCTTCTCTTCCTTACAATGGTCCTAGACTTGCCGTTCCTGGATTTGATGGGTCGACAGTCCCTGGCACAAAAGTAAATGGAGCAAGCTGTTCAAAAGATTCTGAATGCGTAAGCGTATATTGCGATTCAAATCTCAATTCATGTGCCAGTCCAAAAGTTAATGGTTCCACATGCTCGGCAGATCGTGAATGCTCGAGCCTTTACTGTGATCAGGGAACTATTACCCCTAAATGTAGTGTGGCGAAAGTTCATTACCAGTCTTATCTTTTCCCTCTTGCAACAAAACTCAATCTCTCTGCTGGAGTTTCTCACTTGAGCTCTTCTAATTGGAATGATGTGAGACAACCAACAACTCTTTCGGCTCCTGATAAAACTCTTTGGATGGATGGTTCAAATGCTAGGGCAAATAGTAAGAATGCAGAGCTTGAACATATTGGATCTTGTAATGTCACTGGCTCTATGGAAATTCTCGCCAAAGATTCAAATGGAAACGAGTATGTTGTGGCACTTTCAAGAGAAGTTAAACTTCAGCTCGTGAGACCAATTCAGCATTATTCAGATTCTGGTAACGATGTCCTTTTCACGAATTTTAAAACTTGTTCTTCAAATGCATCTTGTGGTGGAAATGAATGCTGTTTTAATAATCGTTGTTGGGACGAGAAGCTTGTTTCTCAGTGTTTTGATTCATCTAATATTCAAGGTAACAGAAAAATTGGTGAAGGTTGCTCAACAGACATGGAGTGCTCTAGTCTCTGCTGCAACAACACTACTGGCCAATGTTCTCCTCACAACACCCTCCTGAGTCCAAATGTTCTATGTAGTAAACCTATCGGAGAATTCTGTATTGCTAGAGAGTGGTGTCAAAAAGTACCGATTGTGACATGTCTTGTTGTTCAGACGGGAACAGACGCCCTTGGGAATGTAACCTGTCGTCAACAATGTTACACCACCAATGAATACGGAGAGTGTAAAGAAGGCAGATGCACCATGCCGTATCAATCTCCTGTACCGAGTTTCGATCCTGATGCTCCAGGAGCTTGCGATGGAGCTGTGCCGGCACCAAGTTTTTAATCATTGCCCCCGTTACAAAAGCTAGTGCATAATAATGTCTCTAGGAGTCAGAAATTATGTCTTTACCCATTGGCCAAGACTGCATTCTCGATCACATCGCGATTGCCGTTAAAAGTATAAGCAGCGCTCAAAAAATCTATGAGGATCTTGGGTTAACTTTTGATAAAAAAATTGAAGAAGTTGAAGAGCAAAAAGTATTGACCTCATTTGCTCAAATTGATCAAAATGCTCACATTGAATTACTCGAACCAACTTCGCAGGAATCGGCGATTCATAAGTTTATTGAAATGAAAGGTGAAGGCATTCATCACCTGTGCTTCAAAGTAAAAGACGTAAAAGAAAAGACCAAAGAATTAAGCTCCAAGGGCTATAAGTTTATTTATCCTGAACCCAGAATCGGCGCTGGAGGTTGTTTGGTGAATTTCATTCATCCAAAGTCCACTGGGGGCGTCCTAATCGAGATTTCACAGAGACCATAATTATGAATCAATACCAATTTTCAGCACCTCCACTTTCTAAGACAAATAAAATTATTTTGATCGCAACAGGAGTTTGTTTTCTTTTGAATTCAATTCTCGAAGCAGTTGGAGCTTTTAATTTACTGTCTATCCTAGGATTATCTAGTTCGGGCTTAATGAGTGGATTGATTTTTCAGCTTCTCACTTATCCATTTGTCGAAGTAAAAATAATGGGTGTTCTTTTTAACTCTTTATTGCTTTGGTTTATAGGTTCAGAGCTTGAGTCCCTTTGGGGAACCAGAGTCTATGTTCGGTTTCTTTTGATTAATATTGTTGGCGTAGGTCTTATTTTTGCCTTAATGAACTTTCTCTTTTTTTATGGAACAGTCTTCTATTCAACACCAATCCATGGCTTGACCGGAATAAATTTCGCCATCCTTATTGCCTACGCTCTTATTTACCCTAATCGCCAGATGTCTATGATGATGATTTTTCCAATGCGATCGCGGACATTTTGCTGGATTCTGGCGGGCATAGAGGCCTATATGGCGCTTTTTTCTAATTTAGCTGCTTCATGGGCCCATCTTCTTGCTATGGGTATTAGCTATCTAATAATCCGCTTTCAGACCCAGCCCCTGATAAAAAATGTTCTAAATGCTAGCTTTGAAAAAAAGAAGCGGAGCAGAAGTCACCTCCACGTTGTTAAGGACGAGGATCAAAAACCACCAAAATTCTGGCAGTGAGCGTTAATTGTTGCCTATTTGCAACTTGAAGTGGTACAAAGAGTCTCGTTAAAAAGTGAGGACTTATGAAACTTAGATTGGCCCTTGAAGAAAAACTTATGGATGCTCGCCTTCGTGACCGTTTACTTGCGGAAGGTAAAATCTCTAAGGAAGAAGTGAAAAAGTATTTAGATTCTCTTTCTGATGAGACTAAGAATGCTGTTCCTCTTGATCATGAAGAAGTAAAAAATATTCAGTAATCTTACTGAACAACAAATCCAGAAAAGTAAATTTGCTTGATAACAGGTTGACCCAATTTGGCGTTAACCTGTTTTTTTATTTTATTTTCCAATAAAATTTTCCCAGATAATGTTTCAAGATCCTCTGGCCCATTTTGAGAGGCAATTTCTATAACAACGTCCTTAAAAATGTACTCATTGGCTTTGATTATTTCTGCCTGTTCATTATTGAAAGGCAAAATGTTCATTTCAATATCGAGATAGCGGAGCTTAGAACTTTTTGAGTGAAGATTCACTGCAAACTTCTTAATAGGGATGGGCTTCACTCGAGTTTGTTCTAATGCTGAATTCTTGAGATTTTCTGCTTCTGCAGCTTGATCAGTTGGAGCAGGCTTGATCATATTATGTGAATAATAGACAACTCCTGCACCTAGTAGGGCAATAACCAAATTTGCCAGAACTAAAATATTTTGAAGCTTGTCCATGCATCAATTATAGCACGGCGAAAAGTAGCTGCAACGAGGAAGTGAATATCAGAAAAAGGTAAAAAAATGCCCGTCATAAGACGGGCATTCACTGAGTAATTGAGGTCGTTTTAAAGGTATTTATCTAACTGAAGGGGAGTGAATGGGAGTTCAAGATCCTTTGCTACTTGCTCGTAGACAAGCTTGCCCTTGTAGATATTTACTCCCAAACGTAGTGGTTTATCTTTCATTATGGCCTTATCGATCCCATGTTGAGCAATCATTCTTGCATATTTAAGAGTTACATTTGTAAGTGCAAAAGTAGACGTTCTTGCTACGGCGCCTGGCATATTGGCCACACAATAATGGACAACACCATCAACTACGAAGGTTGGGTTTTCATGTGTTGTTGGCTTACATGTCTCAATACACCCGCCTTGGTCAACAGCAATATCAACTACTACAGACCCTTTTTGCATTCTAGAAATCATATCTCGAGTCACAAGTTTTGGGGCCTTAGCTCCAGGAACAAGAACTGCACCGATAACTAGATCAGAATGAATGACTGCATCTTCAATATTTTGTGAATTTGAGAAAACGGTAGAAACTTTATTTTCAAAAAGGTCGTCTAGCTCTGCGAGCCTTTTAGTTGAAAGGTCAACAAGCGTTACATCAGCACCCATTCCAATGGCCATTTTTGCAGCATTTGTACCAGCAATTCCACAACCAATGATAGTGACTTTTGCCCGTCTAACACCTGGTACTCCACCTAAAAGAATACCTTTTCCACCCTTATCAAGTTGAAGGTAAGTCGCACCAACTTGAACAGACATACGACCTGCAACTTCAGACATAGGAACAAGTAGAGGAAGAGAATTATCTTCAAGTTGAATAGTTTCATAGGCGATACAAGTTGAACCTGACTTCATAAGTCCTTCAGTTTGTGGCTTGTCTGCAGCTAAATGGAGGTATGTATAAAGAATATGATGGGGCTTCAGAAGTGCAATTTCATTCGGCTGAGGTTCTTTTACTTTAATGATCATCTCACCAATAGCATAGGCCTCTTCAAGAGTAGGAACAATTTTCGCCCCCGCCTTTATGTATTCCTCATCAGAAATACCAATACCCATTCCAGCGTTATGCTGAACAAAAACTTCATGCCCGTCCTGAACTAGTTGGCGAGCTCCACTCGGAACGAGACCTACACGATTTTCATTATTTTTAATTTCTTTAGGAACAGCGATCTTCATTTTACGAACTCCTGATAAAGCAATTTTTGAGAGATATTTAATTTGAGCTATTTTACTAGCATTTTGGCCTTAAGAATAGAGGAAGGTCTGTCCATCAATCGCTGGAAAAATGGAGTTATATCCAAGCGTGCTTAATTGATTAATAATGTCGGAATATTCTATCTCATGACCCATATGGGTCAAAATTGCTTTCTTTGGCTTGATTTCCTCAATATATTTGAGAGTTAAATCTAAATGTAGGTGAGTTTGATGCGGTTGATAGCGCAGACAATCAATCACAAGCAAATCGAGTTTTGCCTCTCTAAACGACTTTAAGACTTGTGGCAGAATTTCTCGACAATCTACAATGTAGCCAAATTTTTCGTGAAAAAAACATAACGATTTTCCATGCCCATGGGGAAGGAAATAAAAATGAAAAGTCTCATCCAGAATTTGTTGAGGCCCTTCATTAATTGGATAAAGATCCAAAAGTGGAATTCCACCACCTATGATTGGTTTATTTCTTTGGAATATATAAGGGAACTTTGTTGTGAGTGATAAGCTGGTCTCACTGTCTGTAAAAATAGGTAAAGGAGTTTGTGTTTGAAAGCTAAAGGGCCGTAAATCATCAATTCCGTGAGTGTGATCCGCATGATCGTGGGTGATAATGACACCATCTAACGATGATATATTTTTATTGAGTAGTTGAGCTCTTAGGTCTGGGGATGTATCAACAAGAATTGATTTAGAATTTTTTGTTTCTATTAATACAGAAGCTCGCAAGCGCTTATTTCTTGGATCGTTTGATTGGCAAATTCGACACTTACAACCTAGAATAGGAACACCCGTACTCGTACCTGAGCCTAAAATTGAGATCTTGTTCATATAAGGATGCTACAATGAGAATTTGGTTTTTGTCATTTGCTTTGCTGTTAGGATGTTCCACAGTTAAAGAGACCGCAACTCTTTCAAAGAGCATAAATATAGATGTTGAAGAATTGAAGCTGGAAAATGGTCTTGTTGCTTTAATTGTTCGCAACTCCAAGCTTCCCATTTTTTCAATTCAAACTTTTTACAATGTTGGTAGTAAAAATGAAGTTCCAGGTATCACTGGAGCGAGTCATCTCCTGGAACACATGATGTTTAAGGGGGCTAAAAAGTATGGGAAAAATAAAATTGATTTCATCATTGAGGGAAGCGGAGGATCTACTAACGCCTATACTACGAATGACATGACAGTTTATTACGAAAATATGCCTTCAAGTGAACTTGAGCAAATTTTAGATATAGAAGCTGATCGGATGGAGAATCTTCTTTTAGACAATGAAGATTTTAATAAAGAGCGAGATGTCGTTCTTGAAGAAAGAAAGATGCGCTATGAAAATTCTCCCAAAGGGCAGATATATATTGAGATGATGTCCGCGATTTTCAAGGGCACACCCTATGGTCGCTCTGTGATAGGTGAAATTCAAGACATAAAAAATGTTAGCCGAGACCAGATGTACCAGTATTTCAAGCGTTTCTATGCTCCAAATAATGCAAAAATCATACTTGTTGGGGACATTGATATAACCAAGGCAAAAGACTTAATAAAAGAAAAATTTGGAAAGATTTCTTCTTCACCAACTGTTGAAAAGGCTCACAAAGAATTGAAAGAAAGTGATTTTATTCCTAATTGGAAAGAGTCACAAATAATTTCTAGAAAAGGTGAGTCTCCTAACCCATTATTCATGTTGGGCTTTACGACTTATAAATCTGGCCACCCAAAAGGTTATGGCCTGGATGTCTTGGCGTCCATTATTGGCTCTGGAAAAAGCGCATCTCTTGTAAAGCAATATGTTCTAATTGAAAAACCTATCGCCAGTTCTATCTATGCCTCTCATCAGTCTCTGGAAAAAACGGGGTTCTTCTCAGTTGGAGGCGAATTAATAAAAGGTATTAATCTGAAAGAATTTCGAGATGATTTAGTAAAAAAATTGATCTCATTTTGTGAAACTGAAATAACAGCGAAAAATATTCAGAAAGTTAAAAATAATTACCTTGCACTACTTTATAGTGGCCTAGATACAAATTCAGGTCTGGCAGGATTTCTTGGGGAGAGACAAGTCGTTTTTGGGGATTGGAGATTCTATAAGAGTGAACTGGATATTTTTGACAAAGTCTCTGAACAAGAAGTTAAAGGTCTTTGTCGTGAAACGTTCTCCCGACCAAGCGTTCTGGTTTCTGTGTGGAATAAAAATAAGTGAGATTAAATATGAGAAATAAAATAATATTTGCCTTAATTCTTTTTAAATCAATTTCTGCTTTTTCTGCTTCATTCTTAAATAATGTTAAGAGAGATAAATGGGGAGATTTGGAAGTCGTTTGGATTGAAGATGATAAGTTCCCACGTTATAATGCCATTATCTACTTTCAGGACGGGGCTCTAAACGAAGAGTTTTCAGGCCTAACTCAGGCTTCATTCGAGCAAATGTCCTCGGGAACATCAAAAGATTCTCAAGAAGAATTAGCGGAATATTTTGATTTCTATGCAACAAAATTAAGACGAGCAGTCACTCACGAATACTCAACATATAGTATTCAAGGTTTAACAAAAGATATTGTTCCAGTTGTTACAAAAGTTTGTGAAATGTTTAAGGATGCACAGTTTCCTGAGGTAGAGCTTAAGTCCTACGTTAGTCGCTCTAAGAATCAAATTAAAAGTATTGTTAATTCTCATTCCACTTTGGCTGATAGGGTATTTAGAGAGGTCACATTGACTGGGACTCCGTTTGCAAAATCTGCGGAAGGAACTTTAGAGAGTTTCGATAAACTCGATTCAGTGAAATTGAAAAAAAGGCTGAATGAATTGAATAAAGCTAGAAAAGTGCTTTATCTTTCTGGGCCAGCTGAGGCCTACAAACTTAAGGAAGTTATTTCGAAAAACTGTCCATGGTCCTCAGAAAAATCTTTAAAGAAGATAGAATTAACTAAGCCCGAAACACAAAGTGCTATTTATCTTGTTCCAGTAAATGGAGCAAATCAGGCACAGATTCGTATTGGGCGATATGTAACAGCGAATGAGATTTTGGGCAAGAATGATAGCTATGGTTTCCTTGCTGGCTTTTTAGGTGGAGGGTTTACCTCAAAATTGATCCAAGAATTGCGTGTGAAAAGGGGATTAACTTATTCTGCGGGTGCCTATGTATCAATGCAAAGAGATTACGGCAGGGCAGGTATAATGACATTCTCTAAAACAGAGACTACACCAGAAGCCATTACTATTGTCAGAGATATTTTCACTGATCTGAGTGCTAATAAAATTGATCTTCAGGAATTTAAGCATCAGCAGGGGCATCAAATTGGAAGCTTTGCTTTTGCATTTGAAGAGACGAATGCCTTTCTAACGCAAATAATGATTTATGATCATCAAAATAGAAGTCTAAGTGAACTTGAAAAATATCCACAAATTATTGCTGCACTAACACCAGAAGCTCTTTCTCAGGCAAGTCTTGAGGCTTTTCCATGGGAGAGGTTAACTATTGTGGTTGTTGGAGATAAGAGCCTAGAGAAGACTCTTTCTCGAATCAGGCCTGTCAAAATCTTAGATTATAAAAAATTTCTTTAATTCTATTCTACTTGGGAGTTGGCAGTCATTTCTACGACAGCTCCCGGGTAGATCACCAATCGAGCTGATTTCACTGAGCCAACAACATGGGCACTTGATCTGATAGAGACAATCCCTGAACACTCAATTTCTCCATCAACTTGACCAAAGATTTCGAGGTCGATTGCCTTAACTTTACCAATAATATGACTTCCTCGTTCCAAAACAAGTTTTCCAGTTTCTTTTACTTCAACACTTCCTTCAATCTTGGATGTAATAATTGCATCTCCCGTAAGGGTTAAGTCACCTTTGATTGAAGAATTCGCTCCAAGAACATTATAATTAAATTTTCTGAAATCAGTTTCATTCATAATTATTTACCTGATAGGTTGTAGGATTCAGTTTCTTTCATCTGAAGAAGATCTCCTTCGCGAGAGAAAATATAGATGAGAAACTTAACTGATTCTCCAAACGGTTTTATTAAGAACTCTGCATTGGTTGGACGTAGTCTTGATACTGCAAATGGTTCGCCCATCGAAAACTTTACACCTGACCCAAATGCAGCATTAACAGCTTCTGGATATCCTATAATTCCAAGCTTTGAAATCATAAATACAATAATATGACCTGAAACTTTTGATTCAGGGTCATTGTTAATAATTTGAAATTTGAAATTTATCTTATCGGTTGTTGTGGAAAACTCAAATTGGTCAAGAGTTACCTTATTTTCAGAAATTAAATTCTGCATTCCGTATGGCTTTTTAACGGCCAAAAGATAGGGGTCTTCCTGATTATTTTCATTTATTGTCTGAGTTGCCAATTTATTTTGGAGTAATTCATTACTTTCACGAAGTGATTTTAATTCAATCTCTAGTTCGCCTAATTTTGATTCATCACTAACTATGCTAGGTAAGATCTTTGAAGGGGATTGCTCAATTTGTCTACTAATCCCAAAGAAAATAAGAGTCAAAATAATTAGGCCCAGAGTTATTGGGATAACGAAAAAAATAGTTTTAATAAATTTCTTCGAAAATCTTAAATATCGAGGAGGAAGAGGAGCGTCGTATATGACAATTGAAACATCCTGCCCACTTTGCTGAATAGGTTCTTTCATTATTGATCTTTAAAAAAACGCATTGTTGGCTTGAAGGCTACGTTGCTTTGTGGTGATCTTGTCCAAAGCTCTCCTACAATTTTCCAATCGTAGTTTGTATCTTTTTGTAGGTAGAGAGTCTTTTTACCGGTATCATTGATAATTGAGGAGCGATAGTCCTGCTGAAGTTGAACAACAGCATAATCTGAATTTGCCATTATGGAGATAAAATCAAGTTTAATACTTGGTGAGTCTGGACGTGAAAAGACTGCTTGCTTATAGGTCTTGTAAGAATTGTAATTTCCCTTCGTGCGGTCATGAAAGCGTTGAGGGTCATAACTCGCAATATATGATGCAAAATCTTTGTTTTGCCAAGCCTTTGCCCATTTTGAAACTGCATCATTAATATCGTTTCTATTTCTCTCCCAAGTAGTTTTTGACAAAAACGTTACATCCTGAACCACCACAATTGGAGTATGTTCAAGTTCGATATATTGAGAAATATCTTTTAAGTCTGCATTTTGAAGAACCACACAACCTCTTGAGTCTAGGCCTTTGGAGATCCTGCTGTCATCGTCAGTTGAGTGGAGCCAAATTCCTCCGCCCGTTTTACCGGCCCTCTCATCTATGAAATTGGGATAATTCATTGGAAAGGCACCACTGCCATAAATTTCTGCATATTTTCCATGACGTTTGAGGAGTTCTTCTTTTGAGAGAAAATCATAAATGGTATAAATCCCTTCAGGAGTTTTATGGTCACCATTAATGAATTTATTTCCCTTAAATTTACCAGTAACAGAATTGTAGGTCTTAACTAGTTTGGGAGCTGTAATTGAGTTCTCAAAAAGATGAAGCTTATGAGTAGCTTTCTCAACAAGGATCACATGATGAGAAAACTTATCATCCATCATTAAAATATTTGATGGAAGATATTCTTCAGCAAAAACGTTCCCGATCGTTAAAGTCAGAAATATAGCAATTAAAATTACTTTTCCCACGTTGCCTCCCTAACAGTAGCTCTTTGATTGTATTATGGTGCGCAGAATGAAGCAATACTCCTGTGAGTATTCATTTTAAGCAATCTTTGCCGGAACTGCCTCGTGAGCTGTTCCTAAGTTATCATTATTAATATGGAAATTTTATGTCCAACTACATAATAAGTTTGAATTCCGTACCCATGAAAGAGTTCCAGAAGAAAATTTTTTTTCTGGATGATGCTATTTGGGTTAGTGATAAAAAAAGTCTTTCTCAAATTAGAGAAAATGGCGAAGAAGAATTACTGTTTTTTGTTTATTTAGATAAAACGTCAGAAGCTTTAGATGAGCTCATTTTGCAAGCTAGGGATTCATTTAAAACGTCTAAAATCATTTACGTCATGGCCGAAAGCGCTCAGATAGATCAGCTATCACATAAAACAACCCCAGTCGGTGGGGATGTTTATGTTTCGCACAAAGATGATCAACAAAGCCTGATTGAAATACTCGGCAATATGCTTAAGGTTGAATCAAAAAATACTTCTGCTAAACAGGCAATTTCAATCTCAAATGCTTTTGATCCTGAGTTAGAAAAATCACTCAAAGAATTATGCGAGCTTCCTGAGAATAAAGAAATTGAACTTCTTTTTTCACAGGTTTTTGAAAATAAAAAAAATATTAAAACAGTCTTGAAGGATACACCTCGGCAGGTTGCCCCAAGTGTTCCAGATGAAATCGATTTAGGAGTTGATATGAGCGATAAGGATCAGGAATTATCATTGGATGACCTCGGAGATTTAGAGTTAGGTTCAGATGGGGAAATCACTGCCAACAGTGCAGAGGAAGAGGGCCTTGATTTAGCAATCGATGATGATTCAAGTCTCGATTTATCTGACGATGGTGAAATACCAGATCTAAATACGGAAGATTCAGATGGGATGGATTTTGATCTTGGTGATGAGAGTCTTGAACTCGGTGAAAATCAAGATGAGCAAATTGAAAATATTGGCGAACTAAGTTTTGACGAACCTGAAAGTGAATTGCCTCCGTCTCTTGGCGATGAGAATGAGAACCATACCAAGGATTCTGATAATTTAAATTTCAACTCTTCAGAAAATAATGCCAATTCTGAAGTCGAGGATGGAGATCTATCAGATGAAGCTATGCAGAAGTTGAAGGAGATTGATGCTTTAATGGATTTCGATGCTTCACAGGTTGAAATTAAAGCAGCTAAAGGCTTATCAGAGGAATTGGAAGATGATTTGCTCTCACTGAATTCAGTTGATGATCCTTCATTAGAATTTTCTGAAGATCTGCTTGGTGGGGATAATTTAAGTGACGATTTATTGGGTGAAAATAGTTTAAGTAGTGACTTAAATGATGATTTAATGTCGCTATCTTTAAATGATAATTTATCAGAAATTGATCAGGTCGAAATTTCTAGTGAAAATAATTTAGATACCCCGTTAGTTTCTGATGATCTCGACTTGGGTAGTATCGATTTTTCTGTTGAAGAGACTCCAGCCCCTGTAAAGGAAGAAAAATCCAAAAAGAAGGTATCAAAAGAGACGAAAGAATCAAAAGAGACTCAAGAAGAGAAGGCATCTTATGATGGAAGTTATGGTAAGGAGTTACGTGAAATATCTGGTGCTTACTCAGGCGAAATGGAGAGAATGCAGGCGACAATCTCAAACTTACGTTTAGATCGTGAAGAGCTTCTTACTAAAATTCAAAATTTGGAGGAAGGGAAAATTATTCAAAATCGTCAGCAATTAACGATGAGAGCAGAGTTAGATGAAAAGAAAATTGAACTTTCAATAATAAGAAAAAAACTCAATGATGAAATAGGTGAATTAAAAGATAGAGTTAAGTTATTCGAAGAAAAGAAGCTTATCTTAGAGGAGAAAAATAAGATTCTCCTCGTGGAGTTAGATAAATCTGCTCAGAAAAATAAAATAGACATAAAAAAGATACAGCTTCGTGAAAAAGAATTGGAGCAGAAGTTGGAACTCCTTAAGTCTGACTCTGAAGCACAAATTAGGAATAGGGATTTAAAAATTCTTGAGTTGAAGCGTAAACTGGATTCAATGGAGTTTGATATGGAATCTATTTCAGTCCAGGAAAAGAAATCAGTTGAAAGTCGTTTCGAACTGGAAGATAAACTTGATAAAGCAATAAAAACTCTTCGTAGTGCAATTTCGGTTTTAGAGGATGAATCAGACAAAAAAACGGCTCTTGAGGCATTAAAGAAAAATATAGACATGTAATGATTGATAAAACAGAGAGATTCGAAATTCTTGCCATTGGCCTTGACTCATTTTCAATAGAGGCCATAAAAAAATCCCTAAAGGAAAATGGGATTGTTGGACGTATTTCATTTCTCCATGATATTGAAGATCTTGATGGCTTTCAAAAAAAAACAATTGATGCTGTCTTTTACTTTTCTAATAAGCAGCCTCAAAAGACTTGCCATGATCTGCGACGATTAGGGCTAAAATTTTCTAGATCTGCGATTATTCTTTTGTCACCCAAGTTTGACTCCCAAGGCGCAGTAGAATTTATAAGATCTGGATTGTTTGATTTTTTATCTCTCCCTTTGGAACAAGAAAATTTACGTCAAGTGATCAACCGACTTAAGTTACACGAAGTCATGCACACCGGAGATTGGAGCCCTGAGAGAGCTGTTTTGCATTTTTTTTCTCGGCCAGAAAGTTTTTTATCTGTGGAGGATGTCGCAGAGAGTTTGAATCATTATCTTGATCTTTTTTTCCAGATAGAAAAGCATGTTTTATATAGTTCAGAATTTGAAATTTCAAAAGATCTTAAGTCGATTTTTGATTTGAATCAGCATCGTCAAATCAGGATAAATCGGTTCTTAAAAGATTCATCCGGTTTAATCTTTGGTTTAAGGTTTGAGAAGGATAGATTCCATTTCCTCGTAAAAGGTGGACAAAATAAATTCTCTTACTTAGTAGTTAGAAATAAATCAATGTTTGCCATCAACGAAATCATTTCCGATTATTTATCTAATGTCTTAAGAACTTCACTTTCAATTATTGCTGATTCAAGGAAAAGAGAGCATATACTTAATCTTTCTCTTACCGATGAGGTAACAGGCTTATTCAATCAAAGAAAGCTCTTGGAAGATTTAAGTTACTATATTTCCCGTTATTCAATTGAGAAGAAAGGATTTAGTCTTCTCTTTATCGATATCGATTACTTTAAAAATGTTAATGATCAGTATGGGCATATTGTTGGAAGTCAGCTTCTTGTAGATATGGCCACAGTTGTAAAAGCTCAATTGAGATCAAACGATCTCGTTTACCGATATGGTGGTGATGAATTTATTGTCCTTTTGCCTTCATCAACCGTTGAGGATTCGAAAAAAATTGCGATCAGAATATCTGAGGCGGTGAAATCGGCTGAATTCAAAATAGATTCTGAGATTAAGTATAAATTATCACTATCAATTGGGATTGCAGAATATCCAAATGATGCCAGCAGTGCGAAGTCTATTATCGAGTTCGCAGATAAAATGATGTATTTGTCTAAAAAATCTGGAAGAGGTAAGGTCTTTCACATTACTGAAGTGGTGTCTTGATTTGATAAATTAGGCCCACCTAAGCGGGCCCATTTGAATTATTTCTTTGCGACTTTCTTCGTTGCTTTCTTAACGACTTTTGCGACTTTAGCGTTCACCTTTTTCTTCGGAGCAGGAGCTGCTTTTTTTGCTACGGGTTTTTTTCCCGCTTCTTTGACCATTTTTTCAAATTTTTTCTGGAGGGCTGTAATTTCTTTTTTATGCCCTTCAATAAACTTTTTAGCTTTATTTTCAAGGGCCAATTTTTCTTTTTGGTATTTAGACTTGAGGTTGCCTAAGTCTTTATCAACGAGTTTACTAAGATCTTTCTGAGCGTCCTTAACCATTGTGTTAAGGCTTTCTTTTAGTTCATTTACATTCACATCTGAAATAAAGGATTCAACGTTCTTTTTAATTTCGTTGATCTTTCCCATCACTTTTTCTTTCTGACCTTGTGTTTCTTTTTCGCTCATAAATCCTCCTCAGTTAAGATTCAATTTGAAAGTTTCGGCTTTTACTTATCGGCACTCGATAACCAAAACCAAAACTTTTCGCCTTCACTTTTAAGATCGGGCAGAACTGAGCTCTTTTATACTCTGATTTTGAATAGAGCTCCAGTACTTTTATTATTTCCTTCTCCGGTAAGCCTAGTTCCATGAGTTGAGTTTTTCCTAGGCGATAACTTAAGATTCCCTCAAGGATGGTATCCAGTCTAGAATATGGGGGTAAAGAGTCCTGATCTAGTTGATTCTCTCTCAGTTCAGCCGAGGGGCCACGCTCTATAATTTTTGCAGGTATTGGTTGGTCGAAATGCTTATTTATGAAGTGAGCGAGTTGGTAAACCTCTGTTTTATAAAGATCTCCAATCAAAGAAATAGCACCAACAGAGTCTCCGTATTGGGTAGAGTAACCCACGGCAATCTCTGATTTGTTGGAAGTGTTTATAACCATGGCACCGGTCTGATTTGATCTTGTGTACAGGAGTGTTCCTCTTAAGCGGCTCTGAATATTTTCATCAGTTAGTCCTGTAAAGGGCTCACTAAAAGTCTGGGTGAAGGTATTTCTTATCGCTGAATGCAAAAATTTAATTGGTAAGTAAGACAATGGGATATTCAGTTTGTGACACATTTCTTCACAAAGCTCAGTGCTAAGGGTGGCTGAATGAATGCTTGGCATATAAATAGCTTCAATACTTTGACCCGGTTTAAGACAAAGCTTAGTTATCGCCAAAACAAGTGCAGAGTCCATTCCACCTGATAGGGCAATGAGAAATTTTTTAAAACCAGTTTTATGAGCATACTCCTGAAGACCAAATTGGAGCGCCTTAAGGACTTCGAAACACTCATCTTCATCCCAAGATCTGAGAACGGCGGGATGAGTGGATTCACTAATCCGAGGGGCAAATAGTCCTTCCCAGGTATTCTCATGGTGAAACTGAGGGGCTTCCTTGTAACCAGTTTTCACAGGTAACTCTAGGGATTCACTAGCGGCTACGAAAGAGGGCATTTCTGTCAGAACATCCTTTCCATCCATAACAAAGCTAGTTCCATCAAAAAGTACTTCGTCCTCACCTCCCACCCGATTTAGATAAATGAAAGGGCATCCAAAAAGAAGTGAGATATTTCTGGCCCTTTCAATGCGCTTTGATTTTTTTGCTGCTTCAAAAGGTGAGGCACTGAGATTAATAACCGCTTTGATATTAATATTTCTATCTTTTGCTTCTTGAAGCATCAGTTGGCAAGGGTCAATCTCATGAAAACTAGAAGCCCACATATCTTCACAAATTTGGAGCCCGAAAATTTCACCATTAAACTCATAAAATGAATTCTCTTTGCCAGCAGAAAAATACTTTTGTTCATCAAAGATGTCGTAATTTGGAAGTAGTCTCTTAGTATATTTTTTGACAAGACCATGGCCTGGTATAAGTTCGTAAATGACATTTTGAATTTTTTTGGGCAATCCCTCACTTTCAAATTCATAGTAAAGTCCACCCATTAGGGCCCGCCAATTTCCCTTTTGCTTTTTTGCCCAATCATCTAGCCTGCCCTGATGGGCCACATAGGCATCAATAAAGGATCTTTGCAAAACGAGGTCCTGAAGAGGATAGCCTGTTAAAAAAAGTTCAGGAAACAGATGTAGGCCATCAGTCGTCAATAACTGTGTAACTGATTTAAAAATCGTATGAAAATCTGCCACGGTATGATGAGTTTGATGTAAATGGAGAATCGTTTTCATTGTTTAGGTCTCACTCGCTTGACACTGTGCCTTAAAAAAGGATATTAGGGACATCCTAACTATAGCTTAAAAATGATTTTCTTAAGAGAGTGAATATGAATAATTCCACAAATGCCCGTGTCTTAGTTATTGGAGCAGGTTTGGCCGGTTCAGAAGCGGCCATGTATCTTGCCCGTAATGGAGTGCGGGTGGTGTTAGTTGAGGGGAAAACTTTAAAATTAAATCCTGCTCAAAAAATTCCAAATTTTGCGGAACTTGTTTGCACAAACTCCCTTAAATCTTTGGATCCAAATTCTGCTCACGGTCTTTTGAAAGCGGAAATGAAATCCATGGGTTCATTCATTATTGAATCAGCCCAAAAGCATGCTGTTCCTGCCGGAGATGCTCTGGCCGTCGATCGTGAACTTTTCTCGGCTGAAGTCACCCGATCATTAAGCTCTCACCCAAATATCCAGGTTGTTGAGCTTGAGGCAAATGATCCAATGAAGCTCAAGGCGCAATTTAATTGTGATTTTGTTATTGTTGCGACTGGTCCTTTAACAACAAAATCTTTGGAAGATTGGATTTTAAAAGAAATTTCAGGTGATGATTTTTATTTTTATGATGCCATTGCTCCAGTGGTTGATGCGGACTCGCTTGATTTGAGCAAGATGTACTTTAAAGATCGTCACAAGGATATTGAGGCCGGGGGAGATTACCTAAATTCTCCTATGACAAAAGAGGAATACTACGCTTTTGTAGAGGAACTATCTAACGCAGAAAAAGTCGCACCTAAAGATTTTGAAGATTGGAAATTTTTTGAATCTTGTCTGCCGATTGATTTAATGGCCGAAAGGGGGAAGGATACGGCCCGATTTTCATGTATGAAGCCCATTGGTCTTGAACCGGATATAAATGGAAAATGGCCATATGCTGTTGTCCAGTTACGAAAAGAAAACCTTCTAGGTTCAGCCTACAATCTTGTAGGCTTTCAAACCCGGCTTACCTATAAAGAGCAAGTTCGTGTATTCCGAATGATCCCTGGTTTTGCTGAGGCAAGCTTCATTCATCTTGGATCCTGCCATAGAAACTCTTTTCTAAATGCCAGAAAACTTCTTGATAACGACCTGAAGACGAAAAAGTTCCCTGAACTCTACTTTGCAGGCCAAATTACTGGGGTTGAGGGTTACACTGAATCGGCTTCCATAGGGCTCTACGTTGCTTTTCAAATTCTTAGACGAATTAAGGGGCTTGAAGCTATTTCGTTCCCGGTAGAAACGGCTATCGGCGCCCTTGTTAATTATATTATGACGATAGAAAAACCATGCCCTTCAAATATTAACTTCGGACTTTTGCCCTCTGTAGAGTTAACCAAAGAGCAAAGAAAGCAAGACCGTAAGAAAGTTAAAAAAGAGCTTGTATCAAAACGGGCACAAGATGTTTTCCAAAGCTTTTATTCCGCGCTAGTATAAACCTAAAGGAATTAAACAAGGAATTTAGGTGGCAGGCACATTTCTGGTTATTTTGGCGTGCTTATTTTGGGGGATGGATACCCTCATCCGCTACCCATTGGTAGAAAGGGGAATTCATCCCGTTACTATCGTTTTCTACGAACATATTCTTCTCGTTATTTTTTTCTCAATAGGCCTTATTGCTCAAATTAAGAGAATCGGGGAGCTAAAGCTTGCAGACATTTTTAGTTTTATTGTAATAGGTGGGCTAGGTTCTGCTGTTGCTACTGTTGCCTTTACTGAGTCATTTCATTACTTAAATCCCTCTCTTGTCATTTTGTTGCAAAAATTTCAGCCAATTGTGGCCATTCTTCTTTCATCAATTATTTTGAGAGAAGAGATTCAAAAGGAATTTTTGATTTGGGCCGGGATTTGTTTAATTGGTGGTCTGCTTATCAGCTCACCGGACATTGTACGTTTTTATGATCTTTTACGCTCAGATTTTGCGAAAGTCACATCTGATGCTGCCGTTCATGGTTATGCACTCGTGGGTGTTTCCATTTTAGGATGGGGTGCTACGACTGTTTTTGGTAAAAGACTGGCAAATGTGGGGTTTGACACCAAATCCATTATGGCCGGAAGATTTCTTGTTGGTTTGATTGTTCTCATTCCTTTTGTTAAGTGGGATCGAAGTCTAATACTCCCACAAGGCGAAGATTATTTACGAATACTGATTATGGTTCTGATTTCTGGCGCCCTTGCAATGTGGCTTTACTATCAAGGGCTCATGAGACTTTCAGCAAAAACAACTGCAATTGCGGAGATGTTTTTTCCTTTCTTTGCTATAGTTGTAAATTGGTTTTTTTTAGGTAAGCAATTAAATGATTGGCAATTATTAGGTGGAACCATTTTGATAATTGGTTCTTTAATAATTCAGATTAAAAAGTATTAATGAAAGTAGCTCTTTGTTTTGACTCACTTCTCTCTCGCGATGATTCCACATTTCTCTTGGAAATGGCCCTCAACTTATTTCCAAATGCAGAGATTTACACTATTGCTCATAAGCAAGGCGGAATCCTTGGCCCTATTGAAACTCGCCCTATTGTTTCAAGCTTTCTGAGTCATAAGGCAAAAAAAACAGATGTTCTCAAAAAGAATTTTTGGATATTACCATCTGCTGTCAAGGGGATGCCTTTTCATAAGTCGATTGAAAAAGTCATTGTCTTTTCGAGGGGCTACATTCACGGTTTGAATTTCCCCGCTCATATTCAAAGTTATCTTTATATCATTGATTGGAATTTGATTGATCAAGGTCATTTAGGTTGGCAAAAAGTCTTTGCTCCTTATGTTAATGAGTGGCGCGAAAAAGCCCTTACAAGATATAAAAAAGTCGCGGTTAGTTCGGAAGTCTTAAAGTCAGAACTACATCTTCCCAATGCTGAGGTTATTCATCCGACTTTTCGTACTGAAGAATATCCTTTCGTTAAAGATGAGGACCACAACTTCTTGTTTGAGCACCATCTCATTTATTCGCATGATCTCACTCCACAAGACTTCAGAAGTCTTGTGCGTGTTCTAATTTCTAAAGGAGAAATGGTTCGAGTTATGGGGCCAGATTCTCATTTGCAAGAGGTGAGAAAAGAATTTCCGCAAATTGATTTTGCTGGGGATCACTGTGAAGCCACAAGTGCCATGTACTCACATCAAGCAAAGGCTGTCTGGAATTTCTCAAATAGCTTCTTTCCGTCCAAAGCCTTTGGTGGTTTATGCACGGGTAGACCTGTGGTTGTAAGTGATAATAAAATTAATAGAGAGTATCTTACACAGGGTACTCATTTTTTAAGATCTTTTAGTGAAAATGATATTATTAACCTCCATACAGAGATAGAGGGATCCTATCTTTCCCATGACCGCAGGGCCTTAAGAAGGCTTGGTCTTAAGTGGAATGAGCGTCTATTTAAATCTCGGATGGTAAAATTTTTGGATAAAAACGAATGATTACTGTAGGCCTATCTCAACACGAAATTACTCTTATTACTCAAGTTTTGGACGAGCACAAAGTTCAGTACCATGTAGATGCTGCTGGCGGAGTCGCTGAAGTTAAAATGAAAGGGGGAAGAGGAGATACTTCTTTTTATCAAATTGAAATACATGATGGTCAGTTCAATTCCCTTCCGGCCCAAGCGAAAGCAAAACTTGAAAACCTAGGTATTTACCCCGAAATGGAAGCTCCAGATTTTTCTGATGCTCCAGTCAAGGAGAAGAAAAAATTAGATCCTGTTAAAGCTGGTAAGACGATGAAAAATTTCGAAAGAATTTTTATCGTTGTGATGGTGCTTATGCTCGCAGCATTTGTCAAAAAAGTGATTGAGAATCAATAGCCAATTAAGTTAGAGCTTCGGACTCAAGCTTGTTGAGAATTTCTTCTACACGTTTTACAGTATTTTTGATTATTTGATCAGTTGTTTCATTATTAGTGCGATTCAAAATAGTAGCGGCAGAGTGGGAGTGCCCGCCTCCACCCAGTGCTTGGGCCACAAGTCCAACATCAATATCTCCCGATGATCTGAGACTCATTTTTACTTGATCTCCATCATCTCTAAACATCAGAGCAATTTTAATATTATTGAGAACTAACAAGTTATTAATGAAGGCGTGAGTGTCTTCTATATCTGATTTATAAATATCAATATCTGTTTTTTTCAAAAGCATCCAAGCAATACTTTCATTATGATTGGTTTCTGCTGTATTTAGAATTTTTGCTAAAAGATGCATATGAATGATTCGTTTCGTGCCATAGATACCATTATAGGCTTCCGGTGGATTGATGCCAGTATCCATGAGTCTTGAAACAAGTCTGTGTGTTGCGGCCGATACTGTCGGATAGCGAAATGAACTCGTATCAATAATAATTGCTGTGTAAATTGGAAGAGCTATCTTTTTGGTAAATTTGACTCCAAGACACTCAATCATTTCCCCAATAAGTTGACCCGTCGCTGCAGCAGTTACATCGATGCAGTGATTAGAAAGATCTCTGCCACGGCATGGGTGGTGATCAATAAATAGGGTCTGAATAGATTCTGGTAGAAAATTGGCCAAATTTGTACCAATTCTTGCTTTGGTATTAGTATCTACAACTATGATTAGGTCAGGTTTAAAATCCTTGTGATTCTCGCTAAAGTCTTTGAGCCCAAGCACGACTTTATCTGGGTCAAGATAGGTGTATCTATCTAACAGGGGCTCTTCATTGACACAGTAGGATTTTTTTCCCAGTTCCCGCAGAGCGAGGCAAAGGGCGATCTCACTTCCAATCCCATCTGCATCTGGATATTCGTGAGTCGTGATAAGTATCCTATCTGCGGCTTGTATTCTTGACTTAAAAGTATCTAAAATAGTTATCATGTGTATGATCTTTTCGGCACATAAGCCAGGAAACTAGAGGAATCATTCAATTTTGTCGCCGAAACTACAACTCGGTCAAACTGAATCGGAAAATATATGAATAAAATCTTAGAAGTTGAGCGTGTCAGTAAAGAATACCCCGGTCGTGTGGCCGTATCGAACATCTCCTTTCATGTAAACCAGGGATCCATTCACGGCTTTCTTGGTCCAAATGGTGCTGGCAAGTCTACCACCATGAAAATGATTGCGGGAATTCTTCCCACAAGCCAAGGGCAAATAAAGTTATTTGGAGAAACTATTTCTACAGATAGTCTTTATCATAAAAACCTTATTGGTTTATTACCAGAAAATGCGCCTTTATATCTTGATATGAAAGTTGAGAAGTATCTCCAATTTGTGGCCAAGCTACATGGGGTTAAAAATGTTAAAGGCCAGGTTGATCAAGTGATGGAAAGCCTAAAGTTAATTGAAGTGAAGAATAGGCTAATTGGAAACCTTTCCAAAGGTTATAAGCAAAGAGTTGGACTAGCTCAGGCAATTGTCTACGATGCTCCATTTTTGATTCTGGATGAGCCTACTAACGGGCTTGACCCTCAGGCAGTTGTTGAACTGAGAGATTTTATTAAAGGTTTGGCAGCTCATAAGACAATTCTTTTTTCATCTCACATATTGAGTGAGGTGGAGCAGCTTTGTGATCAAATTACAATTATACATAAGGGCAAGGTAAGGGCCTCTGGAGATCTCACCGAAATTCATCGCAAATTCAGGCAGGGGCTTGTCTTGAAAATTGGACTCGGGATCGGAGAAAGTCTGCCCGATCTATCTAATTTTGGAAAATATGAAGTGACTCACCATTCAACTTTAGCAAATGAAGAACAATTTATAATAAGTTTTGTTTCTGAGATAGATATTCGCTCAGAATTGATAAAATTTATTCTATCTCATGGTCTAAAACTCATGACCATACAGGCCGAATTCCCTGAGCTTGAGGATATCTTCTTACACATGACGGAGACTCAACGATGATCTGGAACGTTTGGAAAAAAGAAACAGAATCTTATTTTGCCTCACCACTGGCCTATGTGTTAATTGGCCTCTTCTCTCTTATAAGTGGAATTGTCTTCTTTAATCTACTTGTAACCTATACTGATGGTATTCAGACTTTACCTCCTGAATATTCTCAACAAATTTCTTTTGTGGAAGAAGTCGTATTGAAGTTTTTTGCAAATGTGAACTTTCTTTTTCTCATTTTTATCCCCTTGATAACGATGAAGCTTTTTTCTGAAGAAAAAAGGCTTGAGACGCTAGATATTTATTGGCTATCACCAATGAAGGAGTGGCAACTTGTCTTCGCAAAATATTTGTCAGCTTTAACTCTGGTCCTTTCATTATTACTTATGACATGTGTGTTCCCACTTGTTATCTGGGGTGTCGGGATCAAGGATTTGAACTTATTGGGGTCTTCTTATTTGGCCGTCGTTTTGAACGCCTGTGCCTATATTTCTCTAGGATTATTCTGCTCATCTATATCCGGAAATCAAATCATTGCAGCATTGCTATCTATATTAGGGGTCATGTTTCTTTGGATGATTAGCTGGGGTGGACATCTAAATTCTAATTACATTGTTGCTGAAATATTTACTTATGTCGGAATTACCTCGCATTTTGAGAGACTCCTGAGGGGAGTGCTGGGGACTCAAGATATAATTTATTACCTGAGCTTTATTTTTATTTTTTCTGTTATGACAGTTAAGAGTTTGGGGCGGAGGAATTGGTAATGAAAATGTGGCTTTTCCCTCTTTGGGTAATTATAGATTTGCTTGTAGCGTTGTCTGTCTTAGGAATGTGGATCGCTGCTCCTGAGTATCGGACTCTAAATATTTTCCTTACAGTCTTTGCTGTTGCACTGGGTGTTCTTCTTTGTGTTTTTAAATGGGACGAATTAAAAACTCTCGTGAAGAGTCATTTTTTTAAAAAAGCAATGTATCATACTTTAAATACGATTCTTATCCTTGGAATTGTTGGAGTAATTAATTATCTTGGGAATAAGAATTATCACGAGTTTGATTTAACTATGGAGAAAAGAAATAGCCTGACCGAACAGACTATTAAAATTTTAGCCATGGTAAAGTCTCCACTTACTATGACAATTTATGCCAAAAGAGAAGAATGGAAACCCATGGTGGATATTCTAAAGCTTTATGAGGCAAAAAATAAGAAAATTCAAATTACTGCTATTGATACAGACGTCAGACCAGATTTAGTAAAATCAAAAAATATCACGCAAAATGGGACTGTGATCATTCAGTACAAGAATGTTGAGTCGAAATTTATAATTAGCGATGAGCTTTCAATTACAAATGGAATTCTCAAGGCGATACGAGACGAGAAAATTGTTTTATACAATGTTATTGGACATGAAGAATTATCTTGCGATGACAAAGCTCAGGAGGGACTTTCTGAACTTTGTTTAAAACTTAAATCTCAAAACTACGAAGTAAAACCCTTGGATCTTACTAAGGTAGCCGAGATTCCTCGAGATGCTTCTGCCATAATGATTCTGGGCCCAGTCTCTGGTTTTCTTGAATCAGAGGCGAAGCAAATTGAAAAATATCTTGAGTCTGGTGGGAGTTTGTTTCTTGCTCTCGCTCCGGCATTTAAATCTGAGGTCTATGAAAATTTGGTTGGCTTGGCACGTCCCTATGGGTTGAAATTAGGTCGAGATGTTGTGATCGACAGACTTTCTACTGTTCAGGGCTCTGAGGCGACAATTCCTATCATTAGTGCTTATGATCAAAATCATCCCATCACTTCAAAGTTCCCCCTAAGAACTGCTTTTCCTCTTAGTTCATCAGTAAGTACAATTGAAGGAAATGATACGGCAACAATTCTAGCCTTTACTTCAAGCTTCCCCGGTAGCTGGGCCGAAACGGATCTTAAAGCAATTACGAAAGGCCGAGCTGAGTTCAAAGAGCAAGAGGATATAAAAGGACCTATTGGCCTTATTGGAGTCGGAGAGAGGGTGGGAACACTTTCAAACAAGGAATCACGATTTGTTTTATTGGGATCAAGTTCTTTTTTAATTAATGCCTACCAAAACCAAACAGGGAATACCACCTTGTTTTTAAATTCCATTTCTTGGTTAATTAAAGATGAAGGTATCATCTCTTTTAATCGACCCGGAATTGAAGAGTTTCCTGTCATATTAAGCTCACAACATTTACACTTGATTTTTGTTATCGCTATTCTTCTTGTCCCAATTATCTTTTTTGGGTGTGCCATTTTCATTTATAGAAGACGTCGACTACTATGAAAAAGAATCTATACCTCCTTGGTGTCCTCTCTTTACTTTTACTAGGAACTTATTTTTTTCAAGAGCGAAAAACTTCAAAAGAATTTGAAGAGTCTCTAACAAGAGATCATCTAATCACTGTAGATCAATTTAAAAAAATAAGTTGGGGCGATGTTGAAGCTGAAAGAAGAGAAGATCAATGGTGGGCAGCGGGGCGTCTACTTTCTCACAATCAGTTCAAAGAATTCGAAAAAAAGATTTCTAATATAAAAATGATTAAACTGGTTGATGGTTCTAGAAGCCATTATTTTAAGAGTCCAATTAATTTTAGGATAAATGATGTTGAGTGGACCATTGGTGATGTGACTTTAGATAAGCAAGGATTTTACCTGGCACAAGGTAATAAATTAATGGTGGTTGT
>CANHJD010000012.1 GCA_947461145.1 Bacteriovoracaceae bacterium | reverse complement strand
CTTCAAAATGCCTCGAAGAATATAAGGAAAGTGTTGAGTTTGAGTTTTCAGGTTCATCTGGAACTCACATTCCAAAGGAAATTCAATTTGAAATATTAGAACTAGAAAATCTGATAAAATCGAGGAAAGCTTCTAAGTAGCTGGAGCCCTGTCAAATTAGCCTGAAAACATGACCTGGATCAGTTTTTTTTGACTGAATTGTGATATAAAAATAAAGGTATTTAGAAGATAGAGGATCATATGACGACCACTTTTAAAAATGTTGATTGCGATCATTGTGTTTCAAAAGATAAGGGTATTTTCTGTCAACTTGAGCACGCTGCTCTCACTGATGTAAACCACAATAAGGTAATGAACCTCTATAAAAAAGGTCAGACAATCTTTTTCCAAGGGAACCCTCCATTTGGTCTTTACTGTATAAGTAGCGGCAAAATCAAAGTTTCTAAACTAGGCAACGATGGAAAAGAATCCATCATTCGCATTGCAGGCCCTGGAGATGTTCTTGGCCACCGTAGCCTATTCAGCGAAGAAAACTACACTGCCACTGCCACGGTGATAGAGGATTCCGCAATTTGCTTTCTTGATAAAAAATTTATCTATAAGGCAGTACAAAAAGAACCCACTATTGCCCTTAATCTCATCCAAAAACTAAGTAAAGAAATGGGGTCTGCAGAGGCAAGAAGTGCTGCCCTCTCTCAGAAGAACGTTCGGGAAAGACTAGCCGAGCTTCTCCTTATGCTCAAAAAGACCTACGGAATTAAGGAAGGAAATCGTTGGCGCCTTGATATTAAACTCACTCGTGAAGAGATGGCATCAATGGTGGGAACTGCGAATGAAACAGTCATCAGGTTTATATCCGAATTCAAAGAGGAAGGCCTCATTGAGCAAGAAGGTAAGACAATTTTTGTCGTCGACGAAGATCGCCTACTTGAATTTGCCAATCTTAATTTCTGAATCATTTAATTTAATGATCTAGAACATATTTCTTTTTTCATGGTTGAATTAATATTTAGCCATGAAGAAAAAAATCAATAAGTTGTCAGAAAAAGCAATAAAGACACTTAAAGAAACTCACGAAATTCTTTCTATCAATAATGACTGCGACTTAGTCTATGAGAAACAAATTCCCAATGCAGGAATTGCGCTTATTGATGGAGAGATTGAACTGACTAAGAAATCAAAAATCCTGGAAAAAATTACTTCTGGTTATCTGCTAGGTATTCATCATATTATTAATCAAGAACCCGTTAAGTTTGGCTGTAAGGTGAAGAAGGATTCAAAAATTATTTTGATTAGTCGTTCCGATGTACTTGAGTGTATAAAGAATAAAGAATCAAAATTATTTGGACTGATTAGTAATATTAAAGAAGATGAAAAGACAAAACAGAGTAAAAAATAATTTCAACATCATCAAAGCGAGCGGTTTTCCCGAGCCGTTTTCAAAAAAAAAGTTATATACATCAATTCAACGAACTGGGCTCTCTCCAAAAACTTGTGAAAATATTGTCGATAATGTTGCCCATGAACTAAATGAGGGTTTCAAGACTCGAGATATTTATCGTAAAGCTCTAAGCCTTGTAGAAAAGAATTCACGAATCGCTGCTGCTCAGTACTCCCTGAAAAGGGCGCTCTTTGATCTAGGACCTACAGGACATAATTTCGAACTTTTTGTTGCTAAATATTTCAACGCTATTGGATTTAAGACAAATACATGTCAGATCATTCAAGGTCGATTGGTTAAGCATGAGGTGGATGTCGTTGGACAAAAGGGTTCATCGAAAATATATGCTGAGTGTAAGTTTCATAACAGGCAGGGAATCAAGAACGATATCAAAATTGCCCTCTATGTTAAAGCTAGATGGGATGACCTCAAAGAAGGACCTGAAGGAAAAAATCTCAATCAATTTTACCTCGCCAGTAATACCTCTTTCAGTCTCGATGCTATTGTCTATGCCAAAGGAAGTGGCCTCCAGCTTCTAGGCGTAAATGCCCCCTCAGACAAATCCTTTTTAGATCATATTAAAGAATTGGGGCTCTACCCAATCACCAGCCTGCGTCGTATAAATCGGTTTATGAAGAATAATCTTATTGGCCGTGGTTTTCTTCTGGCAAAAGAACTTTTGCATCAAGAGGAACTCTTATATCGACTTGGTATGACTGAACGAGAAGTCCAAATACTCATGTCCGAGATTGAATTTTTGACGAGGTAAGCATATATGAAAATCTTTTTTTGCGGAGCCACCACTGAGGTTACAGGTTCAAAAACTTTTGTCGAACTCCCAGATGGACTTGTCATGATTGATTGTGGTCTTGTACAAGGTCCAGATAATGCCCAAGAGCTAAACAACTCACCACTACCTTTCAGTTATTCAGAAATTCAACATATCATCATTACTCATGCCCATCTTGATCACTCAGGCCTGCTGCCGAGAATGGTCAAGAAAGGTTTTGCTGGGAAAATATTCTGCACTCCACCTACAGCGAAACTTTTAAGGGTTATACTTTTGGATAGTGCCAATCTCGTTGAGGAAGACTTTTATAGTGAACAAGACGTAATGGTCACACTTTCGATGATTGAAACTGTTGAATGGGATAGACCGACAGAAATCTTGGGGGCAAGCTTAAAATTTTTGCCGGCCGGACATATTCTGGGTGCTTCAAGTGTCCTCATTCAGTCTGGAAGCAAGAGAGTTCTTTTCTCTGGCGACTTAGGAAGAAGTGACGATGCTCTTATTCCTGGACCACCAGAATGTCCCAAAGTTGATGCCATAATCATGGAATCAACTTACGGTGGTAAGGTTCGTCAGGGAGATTACCATAAAGAACTTCATACATTTTTAGATAAAATATCAAGAGAACAACGAGTTGGTATCATCGCCAGTTTTGCTGTTGCACGTGCTCAAATGCTCATGACTCTTATATCTGAATTTTATCAAAGGCATCCTGAAGAAAAAGTTAGAGTCGTTATTGACTCTCCGATGATGAAAGAGGCAAGTCGAGTTTATAAACAATATGCACACCTCACATTAAAAAAAGACCATCTTAAAGAGGCCATGGAAGAATTTGAAGTTTTGGAACATCAAAGAGAATGGGAAACACTGAAGAAAAAAAGTGGACCTTTGATTATTCTTAGCTCAAGTGGAATGCTCACCGGTGGAAGAATCAAGCGTCATTTAGAAAATTGGCAAGAAGATTCAAAAGCAATTTTATTTTTACCAGGCTACCAAGGCGAAGGAACTCACGGCAGGGCCTTTGTTGAAGGCCAAAGACAAATGAAAACTGGTGAAGATGAATGGCTAACCTGGACAGGAGAAGTTTGGAATTCAGATGCATTCTCTTCCCACGCAGATCAAAATGAATTATTAAACTGGGTTGGGAATATTTCTAAAGATACTCATCTCTACTTAATCCATGGAGAACAGGAATCTAAAGATGCCTTTAAGAATGCCCTTAATAAGAAAGGCTTCACCAATGTCTCCCTTCCCCATCGTGGAACAACTTTGATCATATAAAAAAGGCAGCCTTTAGCTGCCTTAACTTGGTTCTGATTGTTCCTGTTTTTCTTTAGTTTTCTGTTTTTCTTTTTTTCTCTCTTGCTTTTCTTTGATCGAAATTTTCTTTTTACCTTTGTCTTGTTCTCGGGCCATAAGCTCTCCTTTGATAAGTCAAAAAGCACAGAAAACTTTAACGAATGGAGGGAAAAACCGCACCTGAATTAAAACGATATTGGAAAAATTGAGATCACCTAAAGATTAAAAGGCTAAAACTCATTGTACTTTTTTGAATTCCCTCTAGACATTTCAATCGGATATTTTTCTTCATTCTTTTTTAATTTATTTAGCACGGCAGATTCTAGGTCAATATTGCTTTTATGAACTATTCTTAGCAAGTAAACAAAGATATCGGCGACCTCATCTTCAATTTTGCTTTTCGTCTTTGGGTCATCCTTGACTTTATTGGATTGTTCTTCCGTGAGCCACTGAAAAATCTCAAGTAATTCTGCAGATTCTACACTTAGGGCCATGGAGAGATTTTTTATTGAATGGAACTGATCCCAATCTCTATCAGTAGTAAATTTTTCGATCTCAGAGTAAATTTTTTTCAAATCAAGTTGATTCATTTCAAACTCCATCTTCTTTTCGCCCACTGCAGCTGCTCTTCTTTATTTTTAAAACTCCAGGCCAATATTCTGGAGATCTTTTGACCCTGGCCCATTTCAATGACTTTGACATCTATGGCGGAAATCTTTTTTAACTCTTGTTCAAAAAAGTGGAGATTCTCTTTTTTTGAGACAAGTGTTGTAAACCAAAGACAATTATTTCTCATCAATTCACTTTCCGAGATCATCTTTCTCACAAAAGCCTTTTCTCCCCCCTGGCACCAGAGTTCATGACTTTTGCCTCCAAAATTAAGGAGGTGTTTTTTTATTCCCAAATTTTTTAGTTTTCTTTTTGTCCCCATGGCAGCATCTTGAGCTGAAGCATGGAATGGTGGATTACACATCGTAAAATCAAACTCATCCTGCGGTCGAATGACACCCTTCAAGATATTTGATTTCTCGGTCTGATGATAAATTGTTATTCTATTTTTTAAGTGAATATTCTTTTCAAGAATTAATCGGGCCGATCTTACGGCTTCAATTTCAATTTCCGAGCCAATAAAACTCCACCCATACTCATGCTCTCCTAAAATTGGATAAATGCAATTGGCCCCAACTCCAATATCTAGTCCTAAAACATTTTCTCCCTTTGGAATGACATCCCCAAAAGATGATGCCAGAAGGTCAGCGAGATGATGAACATAGTCCGCTCTGCCTGGAATTGGCGGACAAAGAAAGTTTTCAGGAAGATCCCAAAATGAGATTCCATAATCCATTTTGAGAATCGCCTGATTCAACAACTTAACGGCCTCTGGATTTGAAAAATCAATGGTCTCATTACCATATTGATTTGTGAAAACGTGTGAAGAAAGCTCGGACCCATAGGCCTTTAGCTTTTTAAAGTCATATCGACCAGAGTGTTTGTTACGAATATGCATAAGGGAAGATTAGCTTCATGGTGACCTTCTTGTCTTCTTTGCATTAGATACACCTTGATTTTTAGACAAGTCCTGTCATAAAGTTGGGCTTTAATATTTTCAAAAGTGGGTAATGCAATGCGCGATATTTTAAAATATTTTAAAGGCTCAATCCTTCTCTCTCTCTTTGGTGGAGTAGCTGCCTTTTATATTGGTCAATACTATTCAGGAACAGTTGCTGGTGGATTCTCAGCACTCTTTCTTGCCACAGTACTTAGTGTCTTAGAGATTTCCCTTTCTTTTGATAACGCCGTAGTCAACGCGATTGTTCTCAAAAAGATGACCCCGCTATGGCAACACCGCTTTTTGACTTGGGGTATTGCGATAGCTGTATTCGGTATGCGTCTAGTCTTCCCTCTTTTATTAGTTGGGGTGATGGCCAATATTAATCCGATTGATGCTCTTGTTCTGGCCGCTACAAAACCGAATGAATATGCGCAAATCATGATTTCTGCTCATGTTAGTATTGCAGCTTACGGTGGTGCTTTTCTTCTATTGGTTGCTCTGAAGTACTTTTTTGAAGAAGAGAAAGACGTTCATTGGATCTCAGTTATCGAGAAGCCAATAAGCAAATTAGGAAGAATGGATGCAGTCGAAATTGCGATAGCCCTCATTACAATCTATGTTTTCTCCCTTTATCAGCATGAGCATGAAAAAATGACATTTCTTGTTTCAGGACTTTGGGGTGTCGTAACTTATGTGGCCGTAGATGGGATTGGCGCTTTTCTTCAATCTCCAGATGAAACGAAAGAGCTTGATCTGAATAAGGCCAGCATGGGTATGTTTCTCTACCTAGAAGTCCTGGATGCTTCATTCTCGTTTGATGGAGTTGTTGGTGCCTTTGCTGTAACTAATAATTTATTTATCATCATGATCGGCTTAGGTGTGGGTGCTATGTTTGTCCGTAGCTTAACGATCCTCTTGGTTGATAAAGGGACTTTGGCCCATTATCGCTACCTTGAGCATGGTGCTTTTTATGCCATTGGATCCCTGGCATTGATAATGTTCTCAAATACTGTGATTCATATCAATGAAACGATTACTGGTGTAATAGGGGCCGTCCTGATCGCTCTCTCAATTATGTCTTCTGTGATGTACAACAAGAAAAATAGTCACTAAAAAAAAAAGGCTCCGTAAGGAGCCTTTTTTTTATTCTTTAAAGAATCTTCTGTTTCTTAAAATGCTTTAGATAAACTTGATCATAATCTTGATTAGGAAAAAGAGCTTTCGCTGCTTTCACAATTGATTTTGCCATCTCAGGCATTTTGATTCCAGAACCAAGTCCAAAATGCGCTTCAAGAATGATTTTATCGATATCACCGCGGCTTACACCATTTCCGTAAAGCTCAAGGAAAGCTTGGAAAATGGGAGTAGACCACAGCTCATCTGAAATACCACCGTCGACTTGAGAGTGAGCAGAGTAACTTCTCATAGAATTATAGACCGGGCTGAAAGCATTCAACTTACGACCACCCCAACAAGCGTTATGGCCATCCCACTTGAAAACCCAGTTAATATTTCCAGTATTTCCATTTTCAGTCGTTACACTATAGCTAGCGGCCCAATAATCACCAAATCCTTCACCCATGGCTCCAGTATCTCCCCCGCGCCAAGATGAATTGATGTGATGTTGAATAGCATGACCAAGCTCGTGAAGAATAACGTCAGCATCTTCATTATCATCAACACAACCATGACCAAAGGCCAAACGACGTGAAGAAGGAATATAGTGAGAGTTATCATCACCATTTACACCATTTGCATCAACCTCAAGAGTTCTTGGAAAAACGGAACGTGATCCCGTGAATCCCATCGATTCGATGTAGCGAATACTGCGATCAATGTGCAAATAAGTCATCGCATCGTTAAAGGCTTCATTTCCACGATCATGAATCCAAGATCCATCTGAAGAGTTTGAAGGCTCAACATAAGGGTTTTCAAAATCAATGAGGGTAACTTTTGGACCTTTGAGTGAGTAAACACCATTAACAAAAGAGATATCTTTTAGGTCTTCATTTTTGTAGGCCTGTAAAAAGACACTTGCATCACTATCATTCTCTAAATCTGTGCGCCCAAGGGTCACAACAGGATTTGGATCGAAAACTTGCGCGGTACCATTAACGAAATTAATTTCATTTACGAGAAAATTCTTAGGATGCTTCTGTTCATAGGCCTTTACAGCCGAAGAAAGTGAATTAAAAAGTGCTTTACCCTTTAGGTTCACGACTGGAGCTGTTGCTCTTTTCATTCTAGGAAGTGCAGCATCTTCAATAGCAAGCACCTCTCCATTAGTTGCATCCATTTGAACAACAAAGTGCCCAAATGGAGCTGATGAACTGATGGTAATTTTGTAAACAAGTTTCAAGTCAGTATTATAAACGAGCTCAGCAGTTGGAAGATCCAAAAGCTCCCCAGTCACTTTTAAATGACTCCAGGCCAGATCAAGCGCCATTTGCTCACTAATCATAGGAATAGCGGCTAACTGCATTTTTGATTCTGCCTTCACCTGATTATTATAAACTTTTAAGATTTTTCCCTGTGAATCAATAGAGACAACAACTTGAGCACCTTCAACTTCATGGCCATTTAGAACTTGCTGGTAGTAGTAGTGATTTCCAAGAAGACTTTGTTTCGTCTCTTTAAGTTCAAAACTATTTGCATCAAGGCCTAATCCCATCTGGGCCGAAACTTGCTCTAGAGCATTTCCAGTTTTCGAACTAAGTGCAATGTTGCCCTCAGGATAAATTAACCTTTCGGCAAATACACTGAGCGGTAGGGAAACAGAAATAAGGGCAATTTTAAGAAATTTCAAGTCTAACTCCTTGACTGAAAAAACAATCCATTGCCTTAAATCGTAAGATTTTCTTAATCCAATCGTACAGAGTGTTTTCCTTACAATTACATGCAGATATTAATAATTTTTAATTGTTGATCACTCTCGTCTAGTACTTCCGGCATTTGTTGAGAGGATGTTAAGTGTCGTTTAGCTCTAGAGCTGGTACATTTTTTGGATGAAAGCTCTCTACTGGATAAGAAATGATCTACGCTTACTAGACAACCTAGCAATCGAATGGCTGTGCAAAAATGGATCCGAAGTGCTCCTTATTTATTTTCTCCCCAACGATTTTAAAAAATGGGGAGTGGAGCGCAGAAACTTTCATAGGGAGACTCTGGAGAATTTTAAGGAAAATCTCTCCCGATTTGGCCTAAGCCTTAATATCTCACTAAAAAAGCCTGCAGAATTAATCCCCCAGCTTATTTCAGAGCATCAGGTTGAGGCCTTGCTTTTTACCAAAGACTTTGCTTTTAATGAAGCCCTAGAAGAGAAGCTGGTTCTCGATCAACTCAACGGTGTCAAGATTCTTGGGTTTGACCAAATGACCATGCTTCATCAAGAAGACCTCCCATTTGCTATTCAGGACCTCCCTAACCTCTTCACTGATTTTAAAAATAAGGTAGAAAATAAAATTCCAATTCGACCACCGGTTGAGACTCAAGAGCTTAATTTCAAATCAATCAATTTACCTCATGAAATGATTGATTGGGGAAGCGTAAAGTCCACCCCAAACTTTCATGGTGGCGAAACATTTGGGCTACAAAGAGTTCAGGATTACCTTTGGAATACAGATTCAATTAAGACCTATTTTGAAACGAGAAACGGCATGATCTCGTTTAATGATTCTTCAAAATTTTCCCCATGGCTAGCTAATGGATCAATATCGGCAAGATTCGTCTTTCAAGAAATCCAGAAATATGAGGAAACGAGAGAAAAAAGTAAGTCGACCTATTGGATTTTTTATGAACTGCTTTGGCGGGATTATTTTAAGTTCTATGCTAAAAAGTTTGGGGCAAAAATCTTTATGCCAAATGGGATTTCAAAGAAGGAGCATACTTTTGAAAATAGTCAGGAGAACTTTCTGGCCTGGAAAGAAGGAAGGACTGCGGAGCCATTTATAAACGCCAATATGAATGAGCTGGCCAAGACCGGATGGATGTCCAATAGAGGTCGTCAAAATGTTGCAAATTATCTGGCAAAAACGATGAAAGTAAATTGGATATGGGGAGCTGAATGGTTTGAAACCATGCTCATTGACTATGATCCATGTAGTAATTGGGGTAACTGGAATTACAATGCAGGAGTGGGAACTGATCAAAGAGACCGAATTTTTCATCCTCCCAATCAGGCACTAAGATATGATCCGGAAAATTTCTATCAAAATAAATGGTTAATAAAGGAATAATAATGAGTACTGATCCCAAAACTTTTCATGTTCAATCAGTGAGTGAATCAGGCATTCAGACGTCTTGGATAAGTCATCTGCCAAACAAAAATCAACCTGAAATTAAAATGTCTATTCCCCCTGAATTTGAAGGCCCTGGTGACGGTTACTCACCAGAAGATCTGTATGCTCTTGCCTTAATAAATTGCTTCATAGCAACCTTTAAGTTTGTTGCAGAGAAATCAAGACTTGAGTTCAAAAATATCACTGGTAATGCTGAACTCTCGGTGGGTCTTGGGGATAAAAAATCTCCATGGATGCAAAAATTAGAAGTAAACATCATCCTTTCTGGAGCTCCACAGGCAGAAAGAGCGCTCAATCTTATGGAAAAGACGAAGAAAAATTGCATGATTATCAACTCGGTGAACACGGAGGTTATTTTTCACTTCCACGTAGAAGCTTAATTATGGTATTCATGCCATTCCATGAAGACTTCTTTTTACCAATATTCCCTTAGCGACTTAAAGACGCTTTTCGAGCATAATGGGCTTCCCCCTTCAGGGCCTGGACTTCTATATAATTGGCACTATAAAAAAAGAAAGATTGAACCTTGTCTCGCAGATCTGGCAAAAAAGTCGATCCAGTTTGTCGCAGAAAAATTTGATTTCAATCTACCGGAGATTGATCAGACTCAAGACTCTGCAGATAAAACAGTTAAATTTCTCTTTAAGCTTCAAGATGGGCAAAAGGTTGAAACGGTATTGATCCCATTCAACGGAAAGTACACTATATGTCTTTCCTCTCAGGTTGGATGTGCCATGAAGTGCTCATTTTGTCACACTGGCCTTCAGGGACTGGCCCGAAATTTACGGACGGATGAAATTATCGGTCAATTTCTCCAAAGTCAGAGATGGCTAACTGCCAACAGGCCTGATGACGACAAAATTTTAAATATTGTTTTTATGGGCCAAGGCGAGCCACTTCATAATTTTGAAGCTGTTAAAAAGGCCTGTGAAATTTTTCTCTCTCAGCATGGACTCTCTGTTGCTGATCAGAAAATCACAATCTCTACGGCAGGATATTTACCAGGGCTTCAGCGATGGAAAGATGAAATGCCAAAAGTTAACATCGCTCTTTCTCTTCACTCACCAGTCAAAGAAAAAAGAGATGAGCTGATTCCAATCAATAAGCGTTATCCACTTGAAGAAGTACTCAAATATGTCGAGGCCATACCAAGTGGAAAAAATCGTTTCGTGACTTATGAATATTTATTGATTGAGGGTTTTAATGACTCTGATGAAGACGCCCATCTGACTGGAAAGCTTCTTGAAGGAAAAAGTGCTTATATCAGTCTCATTCCATTTAACCCCTTTCCGGGATCAGACTATAAAAGACCTCAATTAGAGAGGGTCCAACACTTCAAGACGATTCTTGATACCTATAAAATTCCTACACTCATTCGCGCAACAAAGGGTGATGAAATCCTTGCAGCGTGTGGACAGTTGAATTCGAAAAAACTAACTTAAAGCAACCATCTCATCCACAGAACGACTAGAAGCTTTAGGGCCTCCTCCCTCAAACTTCTCAATTTCTGCCAGAGCTGCCTCTAGATTAAGACTCACATCAAACTTTGCATGACCAGCGGTAAGCGCAATCAGTACTCGCTTTATATTTTCTGGTCTCGCCTGCTCTCCCATTTGTCCTATGCGAAAGATATCCAGACCGAAAGCCCCAGAAATTTCTACATGGTGCTCGTTGATCATGAAGGCAATCATCTCTTTAACATTTATCTTAAAACTATTCTTGATTGCCACAACAGAGTTGAGTCGAAATTTCTCAGGTGTGTAGAGTTCAAGTCCCATAAGTTCAAGACACTTTTGAAGAAGCTTAGAGCAACTTGCGTGGCGCTCGAATCTTTTCTCGAGGGTCTCTTCGCAAATAAGCCTGAGGCCTTCATGAATAGCCAAAATTCCTGGTACAGGAGCAGTATAATGATACTCACCTAATCCCCAAAATTTGTAGGCCCTCCTTGGATCTAGGCACCAATGGGGCATAGTCGCCTCTCTCTTAGAAATAAATTCAAAAGTTTCTTCAGCAAAAGCGATTAATGAAATACCTGGAATGGCCGACATGCCTTTTTGTCCACCAACAAGAACTATATCAATACCCCATTCATCCATCTGAAGTGGCATGGTTGAAAGTGTGCAAACAGCATCCACAATAGTACGCACACCATAACTTTTAGCAACCTTTACAATTGCTTCAAGATCAATATTTTTTACCCCACAAGATGTCTCGCCCTGAACAAGAGTCAGAACATCAAACTGGGATTTCTCTAAAGCTTCTTTTATTTGTTCTGCATAGAACGGTCCAAATTGAGGGGTATGGATCTCAGTAACTTCTGCTCCCACTCCTTTGGCCAGCTCAGAAAACCTTGCACTGAAAGTCCCTAGGTTAAGAACTAAAACCTTGCGTCCAGGCCAAAGAAGAGAAGTCACGGCCATTTCCATAGCGGCCGATGATGGTCCTGAAATCCCAAAAATCTTTTGGCTTGAAGTCTGAAATATGTATTGCCCCATGGCCTGAACTCGGGAAACAATTTGCTTCATTGTTTCACCAAGGTGGCTGATTACTATTGAGTTTGCCTTTGCAACTTCTTCTGGAATTGGCACGGGCCCAGCTCCCATCAAAAGGACTGGTTTTTTTGGAAGAATTTCTGAAATGGGTGAACTTTTTGGAGGTTTTATTTTCATTTTTCTATCGCTCTCGAGCTGTCAAAAATAATGCCATCTTCATTCTACAAGATAGCAAATTTTTGTCCTATAGCGGTAGAATATTCTTTACCAAAAGACTCTAACATTATCTCACTTTCAAGGATTGGCCATTGGGAACTCTTTATGTCCAAGGTGTGTATCAAGCCAATTAGAAGCGAGCTTAACAACCTCCTCCAGAGCTCCTGACTCTTCAAATAAGTGAGTTGCTCCTGGAACCAGTACTAATTTTGCGTCAAAAAGATAAGACTTTGCGGACTCATTAAGCCTAATGACCTCATCGTCGCGGCTTCCGACAATAAGTAAAGTCGGTAACAGCACATTTCCCAAAGCCTCTTCAGAAGCTAAGTCTGGGCGACCTCCCCGGCTAATTATTGCAAATAAAGGATAAGAGTCATGAGCTTCAGCAATTGCTTCAAGAGCAGCGGCTGCTCCAGTGCTGGCACCAAAATAAGCAATGGGAGTCTGATCGTAATAGGGGGAATGAATCAGCCAATCTGTGGCGGCAAGAAGTCTTTTTGATAAAAGTGGTATATCAAAGCGATTTTTATAAATATCATCTTCTCCTTTGGTCAGGAGATCAATTAATAATGTGCTAAATCCATTTTGATTCAGTTTTTTTGCGACCCAATTATTTCGAGAACTTTTTCTGGAGCTTCCACTCCCATGCGCAAAAATTACCCATCCCTTAGAATGGTCCACTTTGGAAACGTGACCAAATAACTGCTGCCCTTCATGTTGAAAAATAATTTCTTTTTCCATAATGCAACCCTTTAATGAGTGTAGTCAATTGGAGTTGGACGAGATAACTGAAAAACCATATCAGATGTCAAAGCATCATCTGCCACACGAGCAATATCGGAATAAGAAATGATCCCGCAACATTTTCCGTTTTCGTCCACCACTGGAAGTCTTCTGATTAACTTGAGCTCCATGAGAGCAACGCATTTATCCAAGCTAGCATCTGGAGTTACTGACTCAACGGGTGTCGACATAATTTCAATGGCCCTCATGGAAAGAGGATTTTTACCTAAGGCAAGAGAGCGAATGCAAATATCCCTGTCGGTAACCACCCCAATAGGACGATTTTCAGCATCAACAATTGTTATTTCTCCACAATTATGATTCAGCATTAGACTTGCAATATGCTCCAAGGAAGTTGAGGGTCCGCAGGTGATAGGATTTTTAATCATTATATCACTTACTAGCTTCATAAAACTCTCCTGTATGAGGTGGATAGTATTTATCTAAAACGCCCATGACATCTTCATCACTAACTTGTCTGAAGTCGCGGTACCAATTACCTACTCCAGAAAAGCCTGATGGTGTAAAAGGACAAATAATTTCACTAAAATTGCTCCTAACAAGATCACTGAGATGTCTAGGCCCAACAGGAACTGCAAGAATCACTTCTTTGGCCCCAAGTGATTTAAGGTACTTTCCCGCCGAAGCCGCTGTAACCCCAGTTGCAATTCCGTCATCAACGACAATAACGGAACGATTTTTTAAATCTGGAAGTGAGCGGCCATGACGAAAAAGCTGAACCCTCCTTGAGAGTTCTTTTTTTTCTTTTTGAATAATCGCCTTAACATCCTCTTCCATATGGTTGGTCGGAAAAAAAGACTCAGCACTCATTAAGGGAACAAGGTCTTCACTAATAGCACCTATTCCATATTCAGGATTGAAAGGAGCACCAATTTTCCGAACAACAAGGACATCCATTGGGGCCTTTAGAAAGTGCGCAACCTCATCTGCAACTGGCAGACCTCCTCTTGGGAGTGCAAGTATAAAGGGGAAATGTAATTCATGATTCATTAAATACTCAGCAAGAACTTTACCAGCGTGAGATCGATCATTATAAATAAATTCACCAAGCATATCTCCTCCTTAATCTGGCAAAACAAGTATATTACCATGGAATAATTCAAGCATTCTTCGCGTTTCCGATCCGATAATCATTTTAGACAGAAGAGACTTGTGATGCCTTTGCATTACAACCATATCTGTATAGTCTTCTGTAAGAATTTCGTTTAATCGGTAAGCCACTTTTTTATCTGTTAACGGCTCAACCTTAACTTCTCCCTCTAATTGTGAAGTGAGGTGTGAAGCTATAATTTCTCTAACTTTAGACATGGTGTCTGGTTCAGGCCATAAGGTCAGGATTTCCACCTGTGAGCTAAAAAGTGAAGCAAACTCTTCAGTAGCATTAATAATTTTCTGATAAAAGTAATGAGGATCAACAAGTCCAGTTATCTTGATGAGAGGTTTTTCTTTCTTAACAATCAGGACTGGAATTTGAGACGTCGCCAGCATTTTCTCAGCAATGCCACCAAGAGGAAGGGGGGTATTCTTATTACCTTTATTCCCGAGGACAAGAATGTCCGCATTGATCTTTTTGCTGATTTCATGAATAAAGCTAAAAGGGAACCCTGTTACAATTTCATGGGTGCACTCAATTTTCAAATCAGTAATTTGTTTTACTAGTTTGTCCTCAATATCTTGAACAATAAAGCTTTTAAGCCGCTCATCCATTGTTAGGAAAGTACCGACATCCTGATTTAAATCCCATTCAAGCGGAAGATCCGAAACATGAACAACATGAATTTTACCTTCTGACTTACCCCTGATCTTTTCGGCAAAGCTCAATGCCATATTTGAATAAGGAGAGAAATCTGTACATACTAGAATTGTTGGATGACTAAGCATGATTTCCTCGCCAAGAGAAAGAATTTGGGGGCAAGTAACTTGCCCCCAACGAAACTAAGACTTTAAAATAGGAATCTTTTTAGCTTTGTGTGTACTCGGCTCAAGCTTATCTAACACAATATAAAGAAGACCATCATGGCAAGTTGCTTTAACCGTATTGGCGTTGACCTCATCATTTAGAGTTATAACACGGTAGATATCCCCATAAGAGAATTCCGTAGAATAGAACTCATCCGCCTTTTCTTGGGCAGGAGCTTTTCTAGTCCCCTCAATGATAAGCTGATTTTCTTTGAGTGAAATATTTAAATCACTCTCTTTCATACCTGGAACCTCAACTGAAAGATGATAGGACTTATCATTTTCAAGCATTTCAACATTAGGAGTGATATTACCTATAACTCCAGGTCCAAATTCAACATCGCGATTGAAACGATCAAAAAGATCATTCATGTCTCTCCGCCATAATGAGAAAGGATTTTGATTTCCGAAAGATGTAAGTTGATTCCCAAAAAAAGACATACAGACCTCCTGATTTTACGTCTACGTCTTGATGGAAGTTTAGTCTGAAAAAAATTTAGCAGGCATGATTTTATAGGGATTCAAAAATGATTGATATCACAACCCAATACCTGAGCTAAGTCAGATATAAGAATTGAGTTTATCTTTATTCAACTTTCAAACCTGATCATGATGAAATACAAACAACCGGAGGCGAAAATGGGAAAAAAATTAACAACCTTATTAAACAATTTGAGAATATCCTTTAAAAAGAAAATCCCTGTTTTAAACAAGCACGGAGAATCCTATAAAGGATCAGGCTATCAAGGCAAAGGAAGTGTGAACACTGAGGCCGCGACATTTAACAAGAAAAGGAAAGATTAATTTACAGAAAAAGGAAAATACATCAAACTAAGGCATGTATAAATTTGCCTTCTTAATCGCTGCCCTTGTCTACAGCTTGAATGTCTTTGCCATTATTGAAGGTGAAGTGAGTGCTTTTTCTAATTTTATCTGGCGCGGGACAACATTTACAGAAAACAAACCTGCATTACAGGCGATCTTAGATGGGCAAGAAGAACATGGTTTTTTTATTGGAACATTTGTTTCAAATGCTGAATTTAGCGATGAAGCGATGGGAAGAAACTCCATCGTGACGCAAGAGATTGACTACTCTTTTGGCAAGAGATGGCAAACGACAAATTGGGAGCTCCAACTATCCTACAATTACTTCACCTTCCCTGGCGCAGAGGTTTTTAACACCGATGAATTTAATTTATTTTTAAATTATCGTAGATTTATTCTTGAACTATCCTATATGAATGACTATTTCGGTTATCAAAGTGATTACCGATATATACGTTTAGGCCATGAGTGGGACTATAGAAGAGATTTAGGAGCCACTCTCTTTGTGGGCTATAACTCGTTTAGCACCCCAAATGGAGGCATTAAAACCCGTTGTTTAAATACCAATTGTTCAGAAAATGCCGAGACAATAAAAGGAGCTGGAAATCCTGATTATTTAGACATTTTCCTGACCCACAGAAAAATACTTGATAATCAAATGACACTTGAACTTTCAATCAATTGGACCAATAGAGATGAAATAACCGTCGAGGATGGTGTAATCTCAAAAACCAAAGCAAAAGATTTTGCCGCGATTGTCGGTATTACCTACCCTTTTAATATTTAATCGATTCACGCTTCATTTAATTCAAAGCAAAAAAATCTGGCACTAAAAGTGCAAAACCAAACTCGTCAAATGTTAGGCAGGAAGTATTAACTCAAGATTTCCTGAGGTAAATGCCCCCATATTGGGCATTTTGTCCCATTAATTAACAAGGATTTTCCATGCTCATATCCTCAAAAGAATTTCAAGAAATTGATTATGAGAATATTACAGAAAATTTAAATAAAGAGTCTTTTTTTGAATCTCACCAATTTGAGGAATTAGAATATGAAAAAATTGAGTCTGAAATTACATCCGAAATTGAAGTAACTCCCAAAGTTAATAAATCAAAAAACTTAATATTTGAAATAGAGAATATTGGTTTGGAGCTACTTGAATCCTATAAGATATTGACTCAGGATATTGGCTCCCTTTTTCTAACACCTGCGGCGGAATGGTTTTTGGATAACTACCATATCATTGAAGAGCAGTTAAGAAATATTAAACGTGACCTACCAAAGAATTACTATAATGAGTTACCTAAGATTTCAAAAGGAGTGAGGAAAGGCTATCCTAGGGTTCTGGTTCTTGCCCGTATTTTAGTTGCTAGATCAAATTCAAAAATAGATAGCGAATCAGTTGTCAAATTCATTGAAGGCTTTCAGGCCAAAGCTCCACTCTCAATTGGCGAGTTATGGGCAGTTCCGATTACCTTAAAAATTTCTCTAATGGAAGCACTCCTTCCCTTGGTAAAAACGATCCTCGAAACAAAAAAAGAAAGGATAAAAGCAAATATTTTTGCTGATGAAGTATTAGAGGTCCTTGGTCGTCATGAAAATCCTGCAGATGAAGTCATTAGATTATTTAATAATTGTTTCTGTGATTCAAAAAAGTTTAATAGATCATTTATTGTCCAGCTCATACAAAGACTTAGAGATCAAGATCCAGATTTATTCCGACCTATGGAGTGGCTTGAAGAAACTTTGGTACGATGTAATTCAAATACGAAAGCACTAATTGATAAGGAGCATCACAGGCAGGCAATTGACCAAGTCTCAATAAGTAACATTATTACAAGCATGAGACTTTTTTCAACAATTGACTGGCATGATTTCTTTGAAAGAGTCAACCTTGTAGATCCAATACTAAGGAAGGACCCGACCGATGAATACTCCGCGATGGACATTGAAACCAAAGACTCATATCGGAAAAGAATTGAAAACTTGTCGAGGAGAAGCAACTTTAGTGAAATTCAAATTGCTGAAAAAATTCTAAGCAAAGCAAATGAAGAAAAAATCCATATCGGCAATATTCTTCTAAAAGAAAAACTGAGGAGCTTTGAAAGATCAATTTTATATAAAAGATCTTTCAATGAATCTCTAACCTATATGGCAGATAAATATCCGATTTTTTTCTACTTTATTCCATTTCTAGTACAGGTATTTACCTACTACTCGTTAATCCTTTCAAGCTTTGAAATTGAAGAGATAAGAAGTCCAATAGGTCTCCTATTGAGCTTCCTTTTGGTTATTCCACTTAGTGAACTCGCCATTGGATTGCAAAACTATGTCATTACGATCATAAGAAAGCCCAAGAGGCTTCCGAAAATGGAGTATAAGCAAGGAGTTCCAGAAAAATATAAAACAATGGTTGTAATTCCCTGTCTCTACAATGATCAAAAAACAATAAAAGAATTAGTTTCCTCATTAGAGGTCCATTATCTTGCAAACCAAGACGAACAAATCTTCTTCTCATTACTTGGTGATTTTACAGACTCCCCGAGTGAAAAAATGGAATCGGATGGAAAGTTTCTTGAACTTGTAAATCATGAAATTGCCGAACTTAATAAACGCTATCCCACGTCAGGGATGCCAAAATTCTATCACTTCACTCGAATGCGAAAATATAGCAGATATGATCAAAAATGGCTTGGCCGGGAAAGAAAAAGAGGAAAGATAGAAGAGTTTAATTATTTTTTGAGAGGATCAAAAACAACAAGCTATCTACCATCAAATACAGATCCATCTTTTCTTACAAGTATTAAATATGTCATTACTCTTGATGCAGACACTCAACTTCCACTTCAGTCTGCCCGCCGCCTCATCGGAACCATAACCCATCCACTAAATCGTCCCGTGCTTAATCAAAAAAAATCTAAGGTCATTCAGGGTTACGGAATAATACAGCCGAGAATAAGTGTCTCATTAGTCTCAGCAGCACAAACGAGATTTGCCCAAATTTTCTCCGGCAATACCGGTATTGATCCCTATACAACTGCAGTATCAGATGTTTATCAAGATCTTTTTGGGGAGGGTACTTTTACCGGAAAGGGTCTTTATGATGTAGATGTCTTTATCGCAGTTCTTCAAGGTAGAGTCCCAGAGAACTCAATTCTCAGTCATGATCTGTTTGAAGGATGCTTCACACGAGTTGGCCTTGCAACAGACATAGAACTCATTGATGACTATCCATCAGGAGTTGAAAGTTTTATTAAAAGAATGCATCGTTGGACGAGAGGTGATTGGCAATTACTACCTTGGCTTTTTGCCAAAGTTACGAATGATAAGGTTGTAAAGGTAAAGAATGATCTTCCTTATGTCGGTCGCTGGAAGATCTTTGATAATCTAAGAAGAAGCATCCTTGCCCCTTCAACACTCCTCTGGTTATCTCTTTCTTGGCTTGTTCTTCCAGGATCTCCTTTGATTTGGACATCAATAATTGTCTTTTCGATGAGCTGTCCGATATTTGCCTCCATGTTTCAAGACTTGATAAAGAAAAAAAACATCCCATGGCAGGAACATATAAGGAACAATATCCGTCTCAACAGGAATCGAATTGAACAAGTCTTTCTTATGGTTGTTTTCTTGCCTGACGTAGCATTCGCTCAAACGGATGCAATTTTAAGGTCAATCTGGCGAGTCTTCGTGAGCCGAAAAAACCTACTCGAATGGGTCACTTTTTCGCAGGTCCAGAAAACGGGAAGAATAAAAAGAAGATGGAAGGTTCTCTTCACTTTTGGAACCTTTTTTTCAATCATTATGGCCATAGTAGTCTTAAAATTCAGAGCGGATTCATTTTTGATTTCGTTACCTTTCTTATCTTGTTGGTTTATTGGTCCCTACATCGCTAAAGGCATAGAAAAACCAATCGCCTACCCTGAAGAGCCATTAACAAAAAATCAAGTCAGATCCTTTCGTCGATATGCAAGATTAACTTGGCATTTTTTTGAAACGTTTGCAGTACCAGAGGAAAACTGGCTTGCTCCAGACAATTTTCAAGAGGATCCCAAACCTGTCGTGGCACATAGAACGTCTCCTACAAATATTGGACTTCAGATACTATCTAATTTATCTGCATATGATCTTGGTTATATTGGTTTTGGGGACTTCATCGAAAAATCAGAACGAATTTTTGAATCCATTCATAAACTTGAGAAACTTAATGGCCACTTTTACAACTGGTATAATACTCAAAATCTTGAACCGTTAAGTCCAAGATATATATCAACCGTTGACTCAGGAAATCTAGCAGGCCATTTAATCACTTTTAAGCAGGCATGCCTACAGCTGGCGAAGTCCGAATATCTGAATGAAAATGCACGTATTGGATTAAGGGATAGCTTTATTATCTTAGAAGAATACCTTCATGAAATGGAAAGCGTTCCCCATATTTTGAGAGGTGGGTCATTAAAACGACTTTTAAAAATTGTTAAAAGCATTTCAAACAATATCTTTGAAATCCAATTTAAAATGATCCTTTCTGAAATCGCCACAGCAAAAAAGCTTTTGGCAGATATTACTGAAGAACAAAACAAATCGTGGGCAGAAAAAACTTCACGATGGATTAGGTCGATTGAAAACCAAATTGCCTCATATGAATATGATGAATCCCTTAATCACTCAAGGTCGAGACTTAAACTCAAGACACTCGCCTATCAGGCGCATGACTTGGCACACAGCATGGATTTTAAATTTCTTTACGATGAAAAGAGAAAGATTTTTGCCATTGGACATAACGTCTCAGAATCGAGAAGAGATGAATCCTTTTATGACCTGCTCGCCTCTGAATCAAGACTTGCGAGTTATTTTGCAATTTCTAAGGGGGATATTCCTGATGAGCATTGGTTCAGACTGGGACGACAATTAACAAGTGCTGCAGGTAATCGAACTCTGATTTCCTGGAGTGCAACAATGTTTGAATATCTCATGCCTTTGCTCGTGATGAAGAGGTATGAGGAAACACTTCTTGATCAGAGTTATGAATCAGTTGTGACAAGACAAATCGATTATGGGGTGCAGAGACAAATACCTTGGGGTATTTCAGAGGCCGGCTATAATGCAAGGGACTTGCAATTTAATTATCAATATGGCCCTTTTGGTGTCCCTGGACTTGGATTAAAAAGAGGTCTAAGAGATGAATTGGTGGTTTCGCCCTACTCAACCATCCTCGCAGCAATGATAAGACCAAAAGAAGCGCTTCAGAATCTTGAGGAACTTGAAAGAAATAATGCATTAGGTGATTTTGGTTTTTATGAATCAATTGATTACACGTTGGAAAGAATTCCAAAAAATAAGAAATTTGTGATTCTCCAGTCCTATATGGCCCACCATCAGGGGATGAGTCTTTCAGCCTTAAACAACTTACTTAATAATTCTATTTTACAAGAAAGATTTCATTCCGATGCAAGAAACCAAGCGATTCATCTGTTATTACAAGAGCGAATCCCCGTTGTAACTGAAATCATTAAACCTAAAGCAGAAGATACGCATATTGAAAGCTTTGTTCGAGCGACTGAAAATCATCATACACGTGTTTACACTGATCCAAATTTACCGACACCTGTCTGCCATGTTCTATCTAACGGGCAGTATTCCGTTTTGGTCACAACAGCGGGTTCAGGGTATTCAAAAATTAATGATAAAATGGTCCTAAGATGGAATGAAGATCCAACGATGGATCATTGGGGACAATATTATTTTTTGAAAAACACCAAAACTTCAAAGACTTGGTCAGCAGGATTTCAACCGATAGGTATCAGACCAAAAAAATACGAAGCAATCTTCGCAGAGGATAAAATAGATATTTATCGTGAAGATAATAACATTATCACAAATACGGAGATTATTGTTTCATCTGATGATAATGTTGAACTCAGACGCTTATCTCTTACAAATAAATCAGAAGAACATGTCGAGATTGAAGTTACTAGCTACATGGAAATTGCTCTTGCGAAGGCTTCAGATGACAGTTCCCATCCAGCCTTTAGCAAACTTTTTATCCAGACTGAATTTATTCCACAATTTAATACCCTTCTTGCGGAAAGAAGACCTAAATCAACATCTGAAAAAGAGCTATGGGCATTTCACTTATTAACATTAAACGGACTTGCCTTAGATGATATCAATTACGAAACAGATAGAGCTGTTTTCTTGGGGAGAGGAAGAGGGATTCAAAACCCAATTGCGATTTCCGAGAAGGATTGGCTTTCCAAAAAGACTGGTGCAGTCTTGGATCCAATTTTTTCTTTAAGAAAAAAAATTCATCTCCGTAAGAATGAAACAGTCCAAATGATCTTTGTCACAGGAGTCGCCTCGTCAAGGCATGAAGCCTTAGTGTTAGCACAAAAATATCATGATCATAACCTATTCATGAGAGAAATTAGTCTTGGTTGGGTTAAATCCCAAATTATGCTACGACATTTAAATATTTCAATGGAAAAAGCCCATACATATCAGCGTTTAGCCGGAAGAATTATTTATCTCTCCCCTTATTTACGCTCCAGCAGCAAGATCACAACAGAAAATACTAAGCAACAGTCATCACTTTGGGCCCATGGAATTAGTGGCGATAACCCCATAATTCTTGTAAGAGTTCACCAAGATAAAGATGTTGCTTTTGTAAGAGACCTCCTTCACGCTCATGAATATCTTAAGCTAAAGGGAATTAAATCTGACTTAGTCATTCTTAATGAACACAATACAAGCTACCTCCAGACTTTACATGATGAAATCAATAGGCAAATTCTTATAAGTGGTGGACACGCAGTTATGGATAAGTCAGGGGGGATCTTTCTAAGAAGAGCCGATCTCATTCAAGAATCAGATTTAATTCTTCTAAAAACAATTGCTCGAGTACAGTTTGTAGCAGAAAAGGGATCATTAGAGGAACAGCTCCAACGGCGATTTTTTGATAAAGAACTTCCATCTCATTTCTCTCCTACAAGGCATAAGATTAGTTATCACAAAGTGGAACTAGAAAGGCCTGATCTAAAGTTTTTTAATGGTTATGGTGGATTTACACTGGATGGCTCTGAATACGTCATTCATTTAAAGGATAAAGAATGGACACCATGTCCCTGGATTAATGTTATCGCCAATAATCATGAATTTGGTTTCATTATTTCTGAATCTGGTCAGGGACACACTTGGGCAGAAAATAGTCGAGAGAATAGAATCACCTCTTGGTCCAATGATCCGGTTTCAGACTCAAGCACGGAAGGAATTTATCTTCGAGATGAAGAAACTGGATCATTCTGGACACCAACTCCACTGCCTATTCGAGGACAAGATGACTATCTTATCTCGCATGGTCTGGGCTACACTTCTTTTCAACATAGCTCGCATGGAATTCATCATTTTCTAACAGTATTTGCTTGTCTTAAGAGAAATGTAAAAGTTTGGAAATTAGTACTTAAAAATGAAACAGGAAGACCTAGAAGACTTTCCCTTACTTCTTATATTGAGCTTGTCCTTGGTACAATTCATTCACTTTCAGCTTCTACTATCGTTACAGACTGGAACGCTCAAGAGGAATATATCGTAGCAAAAAATAACTATAATAATGAATTTGCCCAGCATCTGTCGTTTTTTGCTATGAATGAAAAAGTGACAAGTTACACCTGTGATAGGCGTGAGTTTTTAGGGCGTGCTGGAAGTATGGATAAACCCGCCTCAATGAAACGTAAGAATCTTTCAAACAGGTCCGGTGCCTCACTTGATCCTTGTGCAGCTCTACAAACAATTATTAAGTTGGAGCCATTTCAAGAGAAGGAAATATGTCTTTTTTTGGGTGAAGCGAAATCTCATGATGAAATAAAGATGATACTAGAGGCTTTAAGAAAAGATTCAACAATTAGTGAAGAATTGTTTTTAATAAAAGAGTATTGGGATAAATCTGTTCATGCTATTGAGATCAAAACACCAAATGAATCACTTAATATCCTAATGAATAGATGGCTTCTTTATCAGTCTATCTCCTGTCGCTATTTTGCAAGGTCTGCTCTCTACCAATCTGGAGGAGCCTTTGGTTTTAGAGACCAACTTCAAGATGTCGCGGCATTTATTCATTCACGGCCTGAATTAACGAGAGCTCATATTTTGTTAGCAGCATCGAGACAATTTCCAGAGGGAGATATACAGCACTGGTGGCATCCACCAACAGGACGAGGAGTGCGTACGCGCTTTTCAGATGACCTACTCTGGCTTCCCTATATTGTTAGTCATTATATTGAGACGACTGGTGATGATTCTATTTTATCTGAAAATATTTCATATATTGAAGCACCTTCTCTGGATGAAGGTCAGGATGAATCCTACACTCAACCAATATCAACAACATTCAAAGGGACTCTTTATGAACATTGTACGAGAGCGATTGATAGAAGTCTAAGAGTCGGAGTCCATGGACTCCCGTTATTTGGATCTGGTGATTGGAATGATGGGATGAATCGAGTTGGGCATCTAGGAAACGGTGAAAGTGTGTGGATGGCATGGTTTCTTGCTTCAACGATTAAAGGATTCTTACCAATTTGTAAGCTCATGAAGGATGAACTAAAAAATAACATTTACTCAAATCACATAGATAAATTAAAGACATCAATTGAAAATACCGCTTGGGATGGGGAATGGTACCTGCGCGCCTACTATGATAATGGTGAACCGATGGGTTCATTCAATAGTAAAGAATGTAAGATTGATTCTATTGCACAAAGTTGGTCAGTAATCTCAGGTCTTGGAGAGAGAGAAAGATCAAAAAAAGCGATGGATTCAGTTTATGAACTTCTTTTTGATAAAGAGAATAAACTCATCAAACTTTTTACTCCCCCTTTCGATAAAAGTGAACAAGACCCTGGCTATATTAAAGGTTACTTGCCAGGAATAAGAGAAAATGGCGGACAATATACACATGCTGCAATCTGGGCGATGATGGCCTTTGCCCAACTTGGGGAAAATGAAAAGGCCTATGAACTGCTGAATCTTCTTAACCCAATAGAGCACGCCCTCGATAAAGAGCAATCTCAAAAATATAAAGTCGAACCCTATGTTATTGCAGCAGATATCTATGGCATTAAACCTAATATTGGCCGTGGTGGTTGGAGTTGGTATACTGGCTCTGCAAGCTGGATGTATAGGGCCGTACTGGAAAGTATCATAGGCCTGAAAATAAAAAATCACATTATGAGTATTAATCCGAGAATTCCTAAAGAGTGGAATGAATTTAGGCTTATTTATCGTAGAGAGAAGACAACTTATGAAATTAATATTTTTAATCACCAACCGCTACACAGCATAGAAATTGATGGTGTAATAATACAAAATAATGAAATTTCTATTCTAGAAGACGAAGGACATCACTTTGTGAATATAAATATTACGAGTTAAATGACAACCATCTTAAACACATGGTTTCCTTCACCTTTACCATTGTCACCACAACCGTCGAACCAAGCCGTTGCGAGGTAAAGGCCAGCGGCAAGATTATTCGTTCTAAAAACAATTTCCTTACTTTCATTTTCTTCCATGGGGCCTTGGTAGAGATAAGTACGACCTTCATTATCAGGACCAACTTTATCTACACCAATTATTTGACCGGCCATATTCACAATCGTAAATTTTACATTTTTGCAATACTGATTGGATGTAATTCTTGTGGTCATGTCTCTCCCCTTTAATTGAGGACTTGGGTAGACATTTATCTCCATCGAGGCTGTTTCACCCCTATTAGAATTGTAGCGATAGACAGTGTCCTTATCTTTAAATTTAATACATTTCTTTGGATCATCAGCTGCCGTACAGCGCTCATAGGTTTTTACGTAATCGATAATATGCTTCGTCGTTTGAAAATTTTCAGGATCTGGTCGATATTTTTTTTTCTTTCCAGTCGCTGGCTCGATAGTAGTATTAAGTATCCAATAAAAAGGATGATTGGGAATTCTTGCTGGATGCTTAAATCGTTCATCTAACTCATCTGCAGAATAATTTGTTCCATCGCCATTGTGATATTTACTTCTTATAGGCTCATCTTTATAAACTGTTTCAATTTCTTCATCATCAAAGATAAACTTTACATAATTTGGCGTCCACTCAACTATATATTTATGGAAACTTTTTGAAATACTATCTGACTTTCCATACCCACCTTTATTACCGGCTATATTTCTTTCACAATCACCAGTAATGAGGCCACCTTTATATTGAACTCCATCACTATCGGCCCACATCTCCATGATGTCGATTTCACCACTGACTGGCCATCCACATCGCTTACCTGAGGAATTTGTATCTGGCTCCTCGTCTGGCAGAAGCCAATGAGCAGGCCAAGTTCCTGGCCCATAAGGTAAAATAGCCATCACTTCAAAGCGACCATATTCTTGGGAGAATCCAACTTTTTTTCCATTGTTCCAGTGAGTCGCACTGTTGATGGCACCCGAAATGAAGGGACAATCCTTGGAGTAATTCTCCATATTCGCCTCAAAATCAAAGATCTTATTTTTGCAATTCAACGAGTTTGTTGGAGTGCTACTTCTTGAGGCGTAAAGGGTGAGAAAGCCATTTTTAACTTCAACCTGTGAAGGATTCAAGGCATTGACTCCTTGTCCAACTGGAGCATCAAAGTCCATCCAGTTATACATGTCATACACTCGCCAATTGCATTTGTTCAAATTTTTGAGTTGTCCATGATACTGAGGCTTACATTCTTTTTGAGTCCAATACTGAACTAAGCATTGGGGTGCCATATCAAAGCAGCTCGCAGATGTTCCTTGGGAAATCGCCCGATCCCTATCCTCAAACTCATCTACAAATGAGACCTTCCAACCATACTTGGTAACATCCTCGGCCGCTGGAGTACGAGAGGGAGCTTTCTCCCTGATATGAAACGGGAAAATATAAAGCGCCAAAAGTATAAGAATGGTCAAATGACTTTTCACAATATTCTCGTCGGCTTTTTTTAGGCAAATATAAAACGGAAAGTAACTCATCATCTTGGTCAGGTATAGAACTGATTTGAATCAGGGCACATTTTAAAAAATGATGTTTAAATACCCCGTAAGTGGAGGTCTGAAATGGGACAGTTTGAAAATAAGGTCATCATCATTACTGGTGCAGGTTCAGGTATTGGCCGGGCCACGGCACTAGCTTTCGCCCAAGATGGTGCAAAAGTCGTAGTGAGTGACTTACAGGAGGAGGAAGGAATTGAGACGGTTAAATTAATCGAAGAAAAAAAAGGATCCGCATTTTTTATAAAATGTGATGTCTCTTTAGATGATGAAGTTAAAAATCTTGTCTCAAAAACTATTGAAAAATTTGGTGCTCTCCATTTGGCTTTTAATAACGCCGGAGTAGAAGGAGTAGTCTCTCCAACAACTCAATGTAGTTTCGAAAATTGGAGTCGGACTATTGATATAAATCTTAGAGGTGTGTGGTTATGTATGAAATATCAAATACCGGCGATGATAAAAAATGGACATGGAGCAATTGTTAATTGTTCATCTATTGCAGGGCTAGTAGGTTTTGAAGGCTCACCCGCCTATGTCGCTAGTAAACATGGTGTGATTGGTCTTACTCAAACTGCCGCCCTTGAAAATGCAAAGCAAAAAATAAGAATAAATGCTGTTTGCCCAGGCCCCATCAAAACGCCTATGCTCGAAAGATTAGGAAAGGAAACTATAGTCAACTTGGCCAATCAGACTCCAATGGGACGACTAGGTAGACCCGAAGAAATTGCCGATGCAGTGATTTGGCTTTGCTCAGAGAAATCTTCTTACATCACTGGACAGTCAATCACTATAGATGGTGGTTGGGTTGCCCACTGATAAAAGAAGCTAAGTCATCCAGACTCTTTAACTCTCTAAATTTAGAATCTGGAACATAAACATTTAATTTTTTTTGAATTTCAGTAAGGATTCTATAAAAATCAAGAGAATCAATTTCAACTTGATCCCTAAGGGGCATTGTTGGATTTATTTTTTTGAATTCAATTTCAGGTGTTATTTGATAAAAAATTTTTGCTAGTTCATTCAGCACTTCATCTTTATTCATAGTCCTCCTACAATTGATCTGGTTTCTGTAAAAGTTCATCAATTTTTCTTAAAAATCTGGCTCCAGTCATCCCATCAGTTACTCGATGATCAGCACTTAGACTTCCTACCACTACCCAGGAATTTTGAATCTTGTCATTTATCATCACAAGTCTTTTATGAATAAAGCCCAAACCGAGAAGCGCAACTTGGGGAGGAAAAATGATACCAAAGACTTCTTCGCAACCAGAATCACCAAGATTTGTAACAGTGAATGTCCCCTCTATGAGCTCTCGATTCTTAAGTTCATTCACTTGAACTCTGTGAGCGAGGTCTAGAAATGATAAATTAAGCTGATTTAAAGACAATTTCTCAGAATCAAGTATCGCAGGGACAAGAACTCCCCCAGACTTTAAAGCAACGGCGACCCCAACATTTATGACCGCTGATGGAGTATAGACACCATTCTTAAAATACCCATTAAGCATGGGAAAATCTTTTAAAGCTGAAACAATCGCTTTTAAAAGGATTGTTGGCATTAATAGGCGCTCATTTGGGGGCAATATTTTATTTTTCTCATCTAACCAGCTCATGACTAAATCAAGAGAGAATGTATGCTTCAAGTAATAATGAGGAATTTCTTTTTTAGAATCTGTCATGGCATTCGCGATAGCGGCCCTGATATTCACTGTCCCTTTTTCTGGTTTATGAGACTCCACATAGTGTTCAACATCGGCCAATTCTATTAACCCCTCAGGTCCATGCCCTAGGATATTTTCAAAATTAATATTATTTTCAGTTGCAAACTTTCTTGCAGCGGGAGAGATCTTCACACGCTTGGTTAGATCCGGTGAAGGAATCACTTGATCAGCGATTTCAAATGAGGCAATGGGAGCTCCTACATGAATGGAATCGCCAAGATTTCCTAGGACATCAAGAACTACGCCATCATAAAAGCTCTCAATCTCAACTGCTGACTTGGTCGTCTCGACGACAGCAATCGACTGACCTTTTTTAACTGAATCCCCTGGAGCAATTTTCCAGGCCATAAGTTTTCCTTCTTCCATATCTGCACCGAGTGAAGGCATAGGAACAATATATTTCATCTGAGCATCTCCTGAATTTTTGAAACAATATCATCTGTCTGAGGGATTGCGGCTCTTTCTAGTTGAGCAGCATAAGGAATCGGAACTTCTCGGCGACAAAGTCTTTGAACGGGGGCATCTAGCTCATAAAATATCTTTTCCATTACTCTGGCAGAAATTTCAGCAGCAAAGCTTCCTGATCTCCACCCCTCATCAACAATAAGTAAGCGATGAGTTTTTTTTACAGAAGTCAATATGCTCTCCTCATCAAGAGGTCTCAGGCATCTAAGATCAATAAGCTCAATCGATTTACCTTTTTGTTCTAAAATAGAAACGGCTTCGAGACTACGTGGGAGCATTCCACCGTATGTGGCAAGAGTGAGGGATCTTCCTTCCTTTAAGACCATTGCTTTGAATGGTGAAGTTCCTTGGAAATTCTCATCAATTTCTTGCACATGATTAAGTAAAAGCGCATGCTCAAAAATAAGTACTGGATTAGGGTCTTCAAGTGCATATTGAAGCATAAACTTTGCGTCGATCACTGTCCCTGGCGTGAGAATTTTAACACCCGGAACATGGGCCAGCCATCCTTCCCAAGAATTTGAGTGCTGGGCCGCAAGTTGTCTTCCTCCGCCGGTCGTCATTCTTATAACAACTGGAACCGAGAATTGTCCCCCAGACATATGACAGAGGAATGCTGCTGAGTTAATAATCTGGTCTAGAGCTAGAAGAGAAAAATTCACCGTCATGATTTCAATGATAGGTCTCAACCCACCCAAAGCGGCACCAATTCCAATCCCAGTAAAACCTAACTCAGATAAAGGGGCATCAAGAATTTTTTCTTGACCAAATTCTTTAAGAAAATCCTTTGAAACCGCATAACTACCACCATAGGCCCCCACGTCTTCGCCAACAAGAAAAACTCTTGAATCATTCTTCAGCGCCTCTCTAATAGACCACCTTAAGGCTTCTCGATAACTCATCTTCATAGTTAAATTCCAGCTTGTAAGTAAACATGTCGCTCTAATTCATTAACTGACTCCTCAAGTGACTTCTCTGCAAAGACGATCGCCTCTTGCATTTCATTTTCAATTTCAATTTTTAAATTTTTTAGAGAATCTTCTGAAATGATTTGGGTGGATAAAAGAGAGGAAGAAAAAGAATCAATTGGACAATGCTTTTTCCACACCTCAAGTTCACTTTTTTCACGATAAAGGTCAGGATCAAACATGGAATGAGGCCTGAAGCGATAGGTTTTAAATTCTAAAAAATAAGGTTTTTTTTCATTGGAAATATATTCAAGAGCCTTTTTAGTTTTTGCTACAACCTCTAACACGTCCATGCCATTTACTGTTTCAGCAGAAATATTATGAATAGTTGCCTTTTTTATGAGATCTGTTTGCGCCTGAGAGCGGACCAGTCCAGTTCCCATCGCATATAAATTATTTTCACAACAAAATAGAAGGGGAATCTTCCAAAGTGAAGCCATATTAAGTGACTCATAAAAAACCCCTTCTGCAATGGCACCCTCTCCAAAAAAGCAAATCGTCTTCCTAGATTCCCTTAACCTTTGTGCAGCCAACGCAAGGCCCACGGCCTGTGGTATACCGGATGCAACAATTGCATTTCCTCCAAAAAAACGCTTTTCTCGGGAATAAAGATGCATGGATCCGCCACGTCCACCAGAGCATCCATCAACTCTTCCAAACATTTCCGCCATGATTGATTTTGCGCTGATCCCTTTGAGTAATGCATGCGCATGTTCTCGGTAAGTCGCCATCACATTATCGACAGGGTCAACTAAACTCAACACTCCTGTCGCCACTGCTTCCTCACCAATATAAAGATGAAGAAAGCCCCTAATCTTCTCTCTTGTATAGAGCTCGGCGCAGAGTTCTTCCATTCGCCTGACCCTTAACATGTTTTTCAGAAGAAAAATTTTTTCTTCATCAATCATAGTGGTTGCTCAAGTGTCGACAAATCACCTTCAGGCAATCCAAGCTGTCTCGCTTTAAGGAGCCTTCGCATTATTTTGCCTGATTTGGTTTTTGGGAGATTATCAACAAATTCAATTTCTCGGGGAGCGATAGCGACACCAAGCCTTACTCTCGCATACGCGAGAATTTTTGATTTTAATTCTTCAGTTTTTTTGTAATCACTTTTGACAACAACAAATGCCTTAATTAACTCTCCAGCAATAGGGTCTGGTATGCCGATCGCAGCTGATTCCAGAACTGCTTCATGTTCCATGAGAAGACTTTCAATTTCAAATGGACCAACTAAATGTCCCGATGTTTTGATCACATCATCTTTTCGCCCTACAAACCAGTAATACCCATCCTCATCAAATTTCGCCAAGTCACCAGAAAGGTACCAATCATCTATAAAGCATCTTTGATATTTTTCAGGATCACCAAGATAATTAACAAACATTGATGGCCACCCTTTTTTAACAGCTATTTCACCTTGCTCACCGGGCCGATCAACAAATATTAAGTTATTATTTTCTACTTTTTTTACTAAACCAATCTCAATACCAGTCATTGGAACTCCCATTGCCCCAGGACGAACGGGAAAATTTGCGTAGTTTGAGATTAATATTCCACCTGTTTCTGTCTGCCACCAGTTGTCATGCATTTCAATCCCAAGATTTTCTTTTACCCAATGAATGACTTCAGGATTAAGTGGCTCACCTACACTTGCACCGTAACGGACATTTTTAAAATTGTAGTTACGGGCAAGATCACTCCCTGCCCTCATTAACATGCGAAGTGCCGTCGGTGCAGTGTACCAGTTGGTGACGTTTAATTTCGTCAATATTTGATACCATCTTTCTGCGCTAAATTCAGCGCCATCCACTAAAAGCGTAACCCCATTACAAATTGGTGAGAGAATTCCATATGAAGTTCCAGTGACCCATCCCGGATCGGCCGTGCACCAAAAAAGATCATCAGGTCTTAAATCGAGAGCAATGAGTCCTGAGAATTTATGATAAAGAACTGCCTCATGGACATGAATCGCACCCTTGGGCTCACCAGTCGTTCCACTAGTAAAATGCAAAAGTGCAGGATCTGTTGGAGAGGTTTTTTCTATAATGTAGGAGGGATCTGAATCATGCATCAATTGATGAAAATCAATCGCATCATCGATTTGATTTAGTGATCCATCGTCATCAAGCAGGATGAGATATTTAAGATCTACTAGTGAACTTCTAATTGGGAGTATTTTTTTTCGATAATAAGAGGCAAGCGTAAAGAGTACCTTGCCTTTCCCCTTCCTCATCCGCGATAGAATTGGCCCAGATCCAAAAACCGAAAACAGAGGGGAGAAGACAACACCGGCCCTTAAAGCTCCAAAGGCGACTGTATAAAATTCAGGTACTCTTGGGCACAAAGAAAAAAGTACTTCACCCTTTGCAACTCCTAATCGCTTCAGGGCGTGAGCAAATCGGTTTGTCTCTGTAGCGAGTTCAATAAAACTAATATCTCGAATGGCTTCAGATTTATCTGGCCAAGAATTATCCACATATCGAATAGCAGGCCTGTCTCTCATCGTAGTGGAGAGATGACGATCAAGGGCTTCATAACAGATGTTAATAAATCCTTGGTTCTCTTCTACAAACTCAGCGACTTTCTCAGACCAGTTAATGATTGGTGGCTTTTTCATGTGAAAAATTTAGAAAAAATATGACGAGTAAGAAATGATAACTATCACCACGAAGAAACGCTTCAGAGCATTAACCAAAAAATTCTCGATGCAGAGCTACCTAAATTTTAATTCCGTAATTTTCTTATTCATCACTCTAAACCAAAGTGGCGGAATAAGAGAGAGAAGAATCATCCCCGGATAGCCTGTAGGCATCTGAGGACTCTCTTCATGATGGCGAAGTATTTGATATTTTCTATTAACATTAGCGTGGTGATCTGAATGTCTCGACAGGTCAAATAATACCGCACGAGAAAGAATATAGTCAGCATTCCAAGAATGATATGGCAGAACTTTCTCGTAGCGATTTGGAGAAATCTCTTTTCGAACACGTCCATAAT
>CANHJD010000011.1 GCA_947461145.1 Bacteriovoracaceae bacterium | reverse complement strand
TCAATGGTAACTTTTCTTTCACTTGAAAAATCTCAAGCTGAATATCTCAAATGCCTTACTGTTGCCTCAAATGATGCTCGTAAGAAGGCAGATCAACTTGCAAAAGAGCTCGATTTTAAAGTTGGTAAAGTTCTTAACGTTGTTGAATCGCCAGCGGCTTCAGCACCAAGTCCTTATCCCGAAAGGGCCTTCATGGCAAAAAGTGCGATGATGGACGCTGCACCCGTCTCTATTGAGCCAGGAACACAAAACTTTTCTACAAACATTCTCGTAACATTCGAAATTAAATGATCACTAAAGAATTACCTAACTACGAATTACTGGACTCTGGTCTAGGAAAAAAACTTGAAATCATAAGTGGGATAAAGGTTACAAGACCCTCGCCACAGGCCATCTGGAAACCAAGGCTTGATGCTAATGCATGGAATGCGGCCAGCTCAAATTGTATTCGCACTAAAGATGGAGGCGGTAAGTGGGAGCATAAAAAAGAGCCCTCACCTACTCTCAATCTGCCTTTTGAAATCGATGGTAAGAGATTGCAGTTTAGACTCAAATTCACTTCTTTTGGCCATTGCGGAGTTTTTTTCGAACAAATACCTGTGTGGATTTGGCTCTACAACGAAGTAAAATTTCTAAAAAATAAACTTGGGCGTGCACCAAAAGTGATTAATCTCTTCGGTTACACAGGTTGCGCAAGTCTTGTGATGGCAGCGGCCGGTGCAGAAGTTTTTCACGTGGACAGCTCAAAGGGTGTTCTTGATTGGGGTAAAGAGAATTTAACTCTCAGTAAATTACCAGCTCAAAGTGTTCGGTGGGTACAAGAAGATGCTCAAGAATTTTTAAAGCACTCCTTTAAAAAGAGTTTCACCTACGATGGGATTTTGGCTGATCCGCCTAGTTGGGGACATGGGGCAAAAAAAGAAGTTTGGGATTTTGAAAAGAGTATTCACGTACTGACTGAGCTGATGCTCGCTGTTCTTAATAAAGAGAATAGCTTCCTATTTCTTTCTAGTCATACTCATGGAGTTCAGCCAGAGGCCCTACGGAATATTATTCATGATCGAAGGTGGAAAGAAGTCACACCAGGTGAACTGGGTGTGAAACATCAAAACGACGACAGAGTTTTACCGGCCGGAATTTTTGTAACTGCTAAAAGTTACTAAAGGCCCTGACGGTACCACTCAGTCAAAATTGCCGTTGTTGCATTGGAGACATTAAGGCTTTCGACTTCACCAGTACCTGGGATTGAAACAAGCTCATCCATTTTTTTAGTGAGCTTATCTGACAGACCCACACCTTCAGCACCTAGGAAAAGAATGGTTTTCTCTGGGAATTTTGTCTTAAACAAAGATGTTCCTTCATGGCTAGAGGTCGCAAAAGTTTTGTAACCTTTGGTTCTCGCCAAATCTAGAACTTCATTCCAGTTTGCCAAATGAATTGCTGGAACACTCTCTGCTCCCCCCTCAGACGTTCTGAAGGCCGAAGCCGTTAAGGCAACTGGGACTTTAGCCTCATAAAGAATTCCAGTAACGCCAAAGTGAGCACAGGAGCGCATAATAGCACCCAGGTTATGAGGATTTTCAACTTCTTCCAGAGCAATAATAAGGGAGCGTCCGTCTGAAGTGAGGAGTTCTTTTAAAGTTGGTATCTTTTTTGTTTTTACGACAAGAAGAATATCTTCATGGTGAGTCGCCTTACTAAGCTTATCTAGTTCTTCGCGCTCAACAATATGATAGGCAAGCTTATGGTCCACACAGTAGCGAATAAGATCTCTAAATTCAAAGATTCCCGATTGGGTAACGTAGGCCCGGATTAGGTCTTCTGGTCGTTTTTTAAATAAAGTCTCGGCTGCATGACGGCCATAGACCTTCATTTCCTGGTTTTTTTTCGTATGTATCATATGGCCCTTTTAACACGCCTTGCTTCTAGTGTATAGAGAAGCATGTCAAATTATACAGGGTATCTCGCGATTCATAAGTTAGAGTCCGAGCTGGAAAAAGAACTTGAGATTAAAGGCCTTAAGATCGCTGAAAAGCGTGATCGGCTTTATTTAGTTGAGGGAGATCATCCCGCCATGATCTGGGCCCAAGTCTCTGCCTTTGGATTAGAGAAGATCCAAATTACCTCAATCAATGATGGCGCCAAAAAATTAAAAGCGCTTGGCAGGAACTGGGGCCTATTTACTGTTGGTCATCACCGAAGAGCGCAGCTCATTCAAGACGAACTTCCAAAGTATAATCAAAAACCAATTGCCTTCAGGCATCCATTGCCTACAACACAAATGGGCTTTTGGACCCTTTTAGAGCCAGATCTCATGATTGCCTCAACAAAGACTTCCTCTCCATTTGCTCTGGGTGAGATGGATTTCATGGAAGACAAAGTGATGCCTCCATCACGGGCCTATTTAAAATTGTGGGAGTTTTTTACGGTTTATGCACCTGAGGCAATTTCTGGAGGATCTGCCATCGATGTGGGCTCATGCCCCGGTGGTTGGACATGGGTGCTTCGAACTCTAGAATTTGATCAAACCATCAGTGTTGATAAGGCCCCAATTGAAAAGAGAATCATGGATCTAGGGAAAATAAACTTCAGGCAAGAAAGTGCGTTCGGATTAGATCCGAAAGATTTTGATACCATCGATTGGTTCTGCTCCGACATCATTTGTTATCCTGAGAGACTGCTAAATCTGGTGAAGAAATTTTTAGAGTCTGGCAAAGTGAAGAACTTTGTCTGCACGATTAAATATCAAGCTGAGACGGACTGGGAAAGTACTCTCAAGTTTCTAGAGATTCCTGGTTCAAAAATTGTTCACCTTCATCACAACAAGCATGAAGTGACCTGGTACCTCAAAGGCATAAATTAATGAAATATTTTTCAGCAGAAAAACCTCAACGTTTAAAATTAATCCGAGATCTTTCTAAACACCTTAAACGAGGCAATCCCTGGATTTTTTCTGACGCTGTTGAAAAGATAAAGGCACCTGAAGGTGCTTATACCATTTTGCAAAGTCATAAAGGCGAAGTTCTGGCCCATGGATATTACTCTCCAAATATTAATCTTGCTTTCAGGGTTTTAAATATTGGTGACAAGAAATTTAATGATCATGAAGTAGAAGAAAGACTCAAAAGAGCAATAGATAATAAGAAGCACCTTCTAAACGTTGAGAATAAATGTCTGAGAGTCCTTAATGGTGAGGGTGATGAATTGCCAGGAGTTGTGGCGGATTATTATGCAGGTGTTTTAGTTCTTAAACTTGACGGTACGGCCGCAGAGGCCTTCTGGAACAAGGAGGCGATTGCAGATTTCTTCATGGCCCAAACAATACTGCCAATCTCTTGCGTGTATTTTAAACGTAAGAATAAAGAAGAGGAAAAGGGATTAATTCTCGCTGGAGAATGTGAAACTCTTACCAATCATGAATTCTTAGAGCATGGAGTAAAGTTTAGAACAAACATTATTGATGCGGCAAAAACGGGTTTTTTTCTTGATCAGAGAGAGAATAGAAACTTTATTCGCTCGATTTCAAAAGATAAAACTCTTCTCAATTTATTCGGCTACACAGGTGGGTTCTCAGTTTATGCTGGCCTCGGTGGAGCAAGCAGAGTCACCACAGTAGATATTGCCCCTCATGCTATCAAAGCTTCTGAAATTAATTGGGAAATTAATCTTCTTCCACATGAAAATCATGTGGGCATTTGTACGGATGCATTTGAATTTGTGAAGGAAGCCCAATCAAAGAAACAACTTTGGGATATCGTTATAACCGATCCACCTAGCTTTGCCCCAAACCAGAAAGCCGTTGAAACGGCCAAGGAAGCCTATACAAAGATATTTGCGGACTCTTTAAGGCTCGTCAAAGATAAAGGCTACTTTGTTGCTTCAAGCTGCTCTGGGCACATCAGTTTTGATCTCTTTTTGGATCTTGTTCAAGAGGCCCTGTCTCGCTCGAAGAAAAGAGGGAAAGTCTTACTCGTTAAGGGTCAGCCAGAAGATCATCCCTTCCCTATGGCGCTACCCGAAATGCGCTACCTGAAGTTTGTTTATCTTCAGGTTTTTAAAGACTAATTTAAAGACAGTATTCAGGAACTGAAAGTTTTGTCTGATAGTTTTTAATTTCATTAATGGCACAAGATTTTACGGTATATTTACTTATTGGCGCTCCAAGATAATTTGAGTCTTTGTTATCTCGCCCAAAATCACACACGATGCGAACTTTCAGTATAGATTGACCTTTAACATTCTTCGCAGTCGCCTCGTATATTTCCTGATAATAAGAAAAATACCCAACATAATTTGGTGAGGTAAGATGTTTCGCAGACACGAGAAATGGCTCACGCAACGAAGCACTATCAACATGACTTAGGGCATTTTGGATATTGGCAATCCCCGACTCAGATCCATAGACACAAAGTGCTTTATCCGACAGAACTTCGGCCAGTTCTTCGACACTATTGTTTTCAACAGCTTTCTTAGCGTCAGAGAGTATTTTTAGAGGGTTCCAGTAATAGCCATAACTGACCGTAGCGACATCACAAGAGGCCAGGAATGATAAAAGAATAACTGCGAGGGTTGTTTTCATGCTTAATCCTAATTTTTATGGCATTGTAACAATAACTGGCAAATTGTATCAAAATTTGAAAATTTTACTTAGGTTATACTACTGCGGAGAGCGAGTAATCTTTTGAAAATTTCTCCAAATTTGGGACTTTAGGAAATCTAAATCCAAATGGAGTTGTTCTGCCGCTCTAAGGTATATGTCATGAATATCGAGATGTTTTTGATTATCTGTTTCAAGAAAAATGTTCTCTAAAGGTATGAGAGGCAAAAGCTCCCTTATCTGGGGAGAGTTATCAAGAGAAATTCCAAAAGAAAAATAACACCCAGGGTGAAGCTTAAGTAGTGATTTTACGAGTTCCTCATTTCCGCGAAAATCATGAAAGAGCCAAGGGACTGAAGCCGCCCTTTTTTTCAAGATCTCAAGAAAATCAGAACCTGCACGAACATTATGTAAAACTAATGGCAACTGATAGTTTTCCGCAAGATCTATATGCCAATCCAAAAGACTTTTTTGTTGATCTAAAAACTCTGGATAAAGGCGATCGAGTCCGGATTCACCCACCCCCCATAGCTTGCCATTTTTTGCCATATTCTCAATATGCGTTTTTAGAATGATTATCTCTTCCTGAGAAATCTCCTCAAACCACCATGGATGAATTCCTGCACAGGAGTAATCACAGGTAGTGGTCTCTTGAAGAATTTCATCCATTGATAAGGAAGCTACATGAATAGAGTTTTCACTTTTAAATCTAAGGTGAGTATGTATATCTAAATATGATAAAGCTTTCAAAAAGAAATTTGTCCTTTGTTTTATTATGCCTTCTTTCATATCATAAATCAAAAGATCTACTGAGGTATTTATATGTCATTTGTTCCAAAAGAGATTGAAACTTACTGTATAGACCATTCAACTCAACCCTCTCAAATTGCCAAAGAGTTGATGGACTTTACGAAAAGCTCAGTTCATGGAAGCAATATGCTTATTGGTGAAATGGAAGGTTCAATCCTTAAATTTTTAATAAAACTGGGAAAAGTGAAGTCAATTGTCGAGCTGGGTACTTATACCGGCTATTCTGCACTAATTATGGCAGAAGCCTTGCCAGAAGATGGTAAACTCATTTCAATTGATTTGAATCCTGAAACAACAAAAATTGCAAAAAGCTTCTGGGAAAGGTCTTCTCACGGAAAAAAAATTGAGCATATCCTTAAGCCAGGTCTAGAGGCATTAAGCACCCTCAATGACAAATATGACTTAATTTTTATTGATGCTGACAAAAATAATTATTCTAATTATTTAAACTGGGCCATCCAACATCTTTCAGTAAATGGATTAATTATTAGTGATAATACTCTTTGGTATGGAAAGGTTTTAACACCTGGTCTCGACAAACAGACAGACTCTATTCGAGCGCATAACGATCTTGCAAAAAATCTTGAAGGATTTACAAAGACACTCCTTCCCATAAGAGACGGAATGTTTCTCATCACTAGGTCTTAAGAAAACTTGAGATAAATTTTCTAAGTACCATTGCTTCGTAATTTTTTTAAATTATTTAAATTAAGTCCTTTCCTTGATTCATAGTCCTCTTCTAAGGTTAATTCAACTTGGAGGGGACAAGTATGCGCTCATACTATTTACTCTTTCTTTTGCTGGCCTTCGGACTAATATTTATTTTTACAAGCACGCCTGCGCCTAGGAAGCAGGCCCAAGAAGCCGGACCGATTCTAAGAGAAATCGCTCGCAACACTTACAGAATCCACTTTGAAATTAATTCTGAAAAAGAAAAACCAATTGCAGATATACTTTGGTTTCATGAAGCAGCAAAAGTGGCTTTAAGAAAAAAAATACCTTGGTTTAATGTACTTGAAGAAAAGATAACTCCCTACTATGTGGAGGGAATTATTCAACTTGAAAAAGATCCCATGAAGGCAGAATACGACGCGTACGAAATTCTTAATCTTCAATTGGATAAAGAACATACGAACTACTAAATTATGCAGCTGGTGGTTCTTTTTTGTATTCCGGAACACGCGTTTTAGGCAAAATAACCTCATTAGGCTTTACTGTAGCGCCTTTGCCAACAACTACGTCACCAAATACAGAAGCTTTAAGTCCTATCGTAACGTTATCTTCAATGATGAGTTTATCAATAATGAGCATCCCTTTCATTCCATAATGGGCAATGAGTGTTGCTGAACCACCAATAGTACAATAATCCCCAATTGTTATAAGACACGGATCAGAAATATTCGTGGTATTAATCATAGAACCCTTACCCACTTTCATTCCCATCATTTGAAAAAATAATTTATTCAATGGAGTAGGAGTAATGAATTCCAGAAATGTATATCTAACAAGATAAGTTAAAGCATTGTGGTAATACCAAGGGATGACAGATACTGAGAACCAACTAGCACGAAGTGTTTTAACTTTAAGGGGGAGCAATTTATTAATTAAGGGAACAACAAAAATAAGTGTGAGGCCGTAGGAAAAAAATCCTGCAGCTAAAGAAAGACCAACGGCCAAGCTATGAATAATAAAATGCGAATGCTGTGTGGCCTCATGAATTGACTTATAAAGCACCACACCAGGAGTAAGAGAAACGCCCATGGCCACAACATAGAGAAAAGCTATAGGCACTAAAAGGATCATAAAAGTTAGACTTCTAAATTTCCTAAGAAAGCCTTCAGCTAATCCTGCAAAACCAGTAAGATTCGACTTTGTTGAATTGACATCAATTTTTTCTTCACTCATATGAAGATTATATTGGTAAAAGCTTATAAATACTAGAGCGCCTCCTAAATTCGTAACTGACTGGCACAGGCAACTATTTCTGCCTCCTCCTAACCGGAGATCTGGTGATAGAATAGAAGCAGGAGGCGTGTGATGATGAAAGATATTTTCATAGACGTTACAAACATCCTGTTAGGTATATTTGCGATTTTCTGTTTTGGAATAGCTATGATTCCCTATATGCACTAAATTAGTTTGATAATCTCTTTCGCAAACTTACTAATACCTTCAAAAATTTTATCTGGTCGCTCATCATACATGTAGGCCGGAGTCGTGACGATCTTGTTTTCTTTATCAACGACACAGTCATCAACATCACACTCTATATGAATCGCCCCTGTTTTTTCAATCTCTGCAATTGTTTCTTTATCGTTGCCAATAGTGAGTTTAACCTTATTTCCACCCAGAACCTTGGCCAATAAGACAGGTGAAATACATATTGCCCCAATAGGCTTTGATTTCTTATAAAAAGATTCTATGGCTGACTGTATTTCGGGGAGAATTTCACAGTTTGCTCCTTGGGTTGACCAACTCGAAAGATTTTTTGCCACTCCTGAACCACCAACAAAAATGAGGGCATCAAATTCATTTGGATTTAGCAAAATGAGATCCTTACTTTTACCCCGACTTATTCGTGCTGATTCAATCAGGACGTTTCTTTTTTCAGCTTTGGCAATTTCCCCGGTGAGGTGATTCACTGGGGAAATATTGAGGTTAGGAGCAAAATATTCTATCGATGCCCCAGCCTTAGATAGATTAATCATTAAACTTACTGCTTCCGTTATCTCGGCACCATCTCGATGGCCACATCCCGACAAAACAACTGAAATTTTTTTCATCCTTCTCTCCCTGATTGGCACAATTAAAGATTCGTCTATTTTTTTAACAAAAGCACGACATAGTATGCTCAAAATTATCTGGCTTTTTTTCAATAAACAGTCAAAATGTGAGGATAATCACTTTTTCGGATGAACTAAGCTATGAAACATTTCATTATGGCACTCTTGGTTATTGCACCACTCATTTTTTTTACTCCGGCAAAAGCGTCGGATCAATATAACTGGGAGCAATTTAAAACAGAACTTACTTCCCCGTGGAATACTCCAGCGAGGACTCCACTTTTAATTGGTGCTGGCGCAACACTTCTTATTGTTTTGGCAAAAGATCCTTACTTCACCAAAATTCATCGGGATCTTAGGGAACATAAACCTCTTGGTGATTTAGCTGAAGTTGGAGACATAATGGGTCAGCTTGTTCCGAACATAGCTTATGTACTCGGCATGGGTCTACATGGCTGGGGCCAAGAAAATTCTGAAAGTAAACGCAGGGCCTGGCTCATGTTTAAAGCAACGGCCTGGTCTACAGGAACCACAACGGTCCTAAAGTATAGCTTTAGGGAACCAAGGCCTAATGATCATAGCACTCGCAACTCTTTCCCATCAGGACACACCACAAGTGCGTTTGCTTTTGCCTCAGTCGTAGCAGCAGAGCATGAATGGTATTATGGAGTCGGGGCCTATTCTTTGGCCACATTAGTTGGGGTGAGCAGAATTAATGATAATGCCCACTACCCAAGAGATGTTATGGCCGGTGCAACCATTGGAGTTGCCTATGGTCTTGGACTTTATTATTTAGATCAAAAGAAAAAAGAAGAATCATCATCAAAAGAAAAAACCAATGCTTTTCTTATTCCACTAGTTGAGGACCAAGGGCTAGCGATGATGGTATCAAGAGATTTATAACTATTTTAAGAGTTCTTGAAGAGGGCGAAGTTGACAACGCTCTCTATCCTGCCCTGCCAGTTTTTCTAAAACGATTTCTATTTTTTTTGAATCAAGCTTGAGAAGAGTTCCAAAATCACGGAGCAAATCAAACAATTGCTCTTTTTGTTCAGGAATACAAAGCTCTTCCAAAACCCTTGAAGGCGAATGCGAACTCTTGAAATAAACTTCTTCCAACATGATAAAAATTTGATCCTTTAGTGAGATGAGAATGCCTTCAGTATATTTATCCGTTTTTTGTGATCGAGCATGAACCAAAAAATCTTCTAATAAATACTCTCCGGTCATCCCCCACTTCCTTCCAAAGGCCCAGCTTCGAGCGTCTAGGACAATAAGCTGTTCTAATTTTCTAATGAGTTTCTCAAAACGTGGATCAAGCTTCGGCCTATTAGAATTTTTTAACCTGTAATACTCCAAAGGCAAAGTGCCAAGCTCAGGCCATTTCATTTGAGAGGAAGAATCATCATTAATTCCGGGCACCCATTCGTTTTCTTCAACGATACCAGCATTTTTAATTTCAGTTATGCGGTAGTGATAATAGGTACCAAAAGATTTTTTATGAAAAATTAAATTATCACCCAAATAGAAAGCTGAATGCCCCCTAGATCTTTTAGCATCAAAAACAATCACATCCTTGTATTCTGGAGTACTGACTTGGATAAAATTGGTCTTAAGGACTTCATTGAATTCTTCGGGAGAAACATAACGAATATCATTTGGTGAAAGCGCCCCACTTAAGATGAGGGAAGTGTTGTAGCAATTTGGTCCAAAGAAATCCCCCGGACGATTAAACATCTTTTGAATAAAGCCTTCAAATCGAGGGTGCCGAGAAAGGAGCTTCTTTGAACCAAGCACTGGAATGGTTACCGCCTTATTATCAAGGTTAAAAACTGCATCCTGAGACCAGACCGCAAGTGAATTGAAAATTAAAGCCGCTAATAAAAAATACATAAATGGTCTATATCACCAAACGGTCTTGGTTTTTCAATCCTTGTAAAGATTCTAGACCCTTGTTAAAATACGAACATGAATGTGTCTCAACTTTCACTTCGTGATCTTGAATACCTTATAGCTGTTGGAGAAGAACTTCACTTTGGACGTGCAGCGCTTAGGCTTCACGTTTCTCAACCTACCCTGAGTGAGCAAATTAAAAAACTTGAATCACTCCTTGAGGTTAAGTTTTTTGAAAGATCTAAGCGATCAGTAAAACTTACTCCTCAGGGGACTGAGCTTCTGGAGGTTGCACAAAAAATATTAAAAGAAGCAGAAGTTTTTATTAGAATTGCTCAAAATAAAAAAAGTCCACTTTCAGGGGAGTTTCACCTTGGGGCCATAGCGACAGTTGGACCCTACTATCTACCTTATATTATTGGTCCTTTGAGAAAATCCTTCCCAGAACTTGAACTTATTATTCATGAAGGCATGACCGAAGACTTACTTTCAAAACTTGATAATGGACAGCTAAATGCTGTGATTGCTTCACGAACTTTTGACGAAAAAAATTACAGAGTCTATTCACTTTATCAAGAACCTTTCTGGCTAGCGGCTCCAGCGGAGATTCAGTTCAAAAATAAAAATGGAAGAATTAGTGTAAACGAAATTGATGAGGAAAAGCTTCTGCTTCTTGCTGATGGGAATTGTCTCAAGGATGAAGTTCTTAACTTCTGTGGCCTTTCAAAAAATAGAAGATCCTCCAAAATCCAATCTACTAGCCTTGAAACTCTCAGACATCTAGTCGCAAGCGGAAATGGTTATACCTTTTTTCCAGAACTTGCCTTACGAGAGGATAAAAAGCTTAAAAATCTTATTAAGTATCATCCATTTATAGAAAAAACGGCCCATCGGGAAATTGTTCTAGTTTCGAGAGAGCAGTATTCCAAACCTGAAGAAATTCGACTTTTATTTCAGAAGCTTAAAGAGAATCTCCCTACTTTCCTGTAGAATTTTCAAAAAGCCCCTTCCAGAAATCCATTTATTGTAAAATTATCACCATGGTGAATATTCGTATCCTCGTTTTAGCATTTTGTTTTCTGATCTCCCTTTTTGGGCGAGCAGGCTCATTGCCAAAAATAGATGTACTCATGATGGAATCGAAGGAAGTAAATTGGAATAAGGCAGTTCACGCCTCTGTTATTATTAATGCACCTATCGAAGAGGTATGGGAGTACGCTAGTGACAGTACCAGGGCCTCGGATTGGTCAGTTTATTTTGATCATATATCCCCACTTCCCGGGATTGAGGATGGCAAAAAGGGCTCACTCCGTCGCTGTTTTAGAATGGCCAATGAAGAGGGAGCTCGTTGGGATGAAATGACTTTAGAAGCAATCCCCCTAAAATTTAGGCAAATAGTGACCTTTAATTTCCAAGGCTTTGAAAGAAATAGGTTACTAAAGGATAAATACGTATTTGTTCGCCAGCAGTACCGAAAAATTGATCCGCAAACGACTGAAATGACCTTTCAAACTCAACTCCCACCCAGAAGTGGGCTTGCTTCAAGAATTGTCTTCCATAGTGTGAAGAAGGAAACCTTAGATATCTTTGAAAAAAATCTAAAAAACATAAAATTCGCTATTGAAGGCAGACCACGCCTCTATTTATGGAAAAAATAGCCGAATAGTACCCTGTTCCGGTCAGCTAATCTGAAAACTTTAAGAAAGCGCTCCAAAAGTCGATAAGTCCTAAAGATTTAATCATTGGAGTGTCTATGAGGTTTTCAAATATATTTAGCGCCATCTTCTTGATCATTACAATACCCCTTCATGCCCAAGTCATTAATACTGGCGGTGGAGGACCAGATGGTCATTATAATAAAAAGCAACTAAGCGAAGATGGTGAAAATTCGCTTGTGAGAGCACAGAGGATTAAAAAAATTGAGCAAGCTCTTGGAGAATGGGTCAAACTTGCGAAAAAAGACTGGAACAACTGTTATAAAGAGGAATTCAAGGCAGAAAATATTATCGAAGTCTATACTCAGCTCTCCTTATTAGGTGAAATGAAGCCACCAAAATTAAAGAAGAAAGCAAAAGATAAAATGATTCAAGCTGGTGGAGAGGATTGCCTAGAAGATGAAAAATTTAAATGCCTTTTCAGCAATTTAGAAAATAACTCCAAACTTTACAACATCGTAAATGAGCCAAGCATGCATGACTACCTCATGAGTATGGAAATTGAGAAAGAACAAAGTAGAAAAGACTTTATTAAATTCTTTAAGAATTTTATTACGGTACCACAACCTTGAGCATACTTAAGCCAAAAACATTTCTTGAGGCTTTGAAGCTCGTTCATAGTAATCCTAAGAAAGCTAAAACATTCCTAAATGACAAGAGACTTACTCTCGCTGAAAAGAAAATACTTAATGGCTGGTTTCAATTAAAAAATTGCCTCCATAATCAGATTATTGAGGATATTGGAACTCTAGTGGTTGAAAGTGAGTTAGTTGAATCTCAAAAAATTCTTATTTTGGGTCTCACCTACAACAACATGGGTGAATTAAATCAGGCCTCCTCCTACCTTCATAAGGCAATCGAGCTTATTGAGAAACATCCACTACCTGAACATCAGTTTATATGCGTCTATAATCTGTTTATCATAAGTTATAATTTAAGCAATGAAGAAGACATGATCAACGCTTTGAACCTAATGGATGTCCTTTCTAGCACCGGTCTAAATGATAGACAAACGATATGTCATTTACAGTCGAAATTTAATTACTCAACTTTTAAAAATGAATTCCACAAGGCTTCAGTTTTTTTAGAAGAACTTGAATTTAAAAAATCAACAATGTCAGACCCCGTCATCATGTCTCATCTCATTAGTAAATTTCAATTTTTTTTGAAGCAAAATTTATTTGATGACTGTGAGAAAACAATGGAGGAGATGAAAAAGTATCGCCTCTTTCGACACAGTCCAAATTTTATTTTCATGAGACTTTCATTAGATCATCTCATGCATAATGGGCCACTATACTTTTATGAGAAAGACTTTAAAGACTCAAAATTACTTTTTCATCAACTTAAGGTGATTAAATCTTTGGAGGAGTCTAATTTCAAAGAAGCCGAGAAATACTGGGATATTCTCTCAAAAACAGATCCCGTTATTTACCAAGAAAATTTTGTCTATAACGGACAAGTAAATCTTTTTTCACTTTGCCTTTCAAAGTATAAAGTTCAAAAACAAACTTTTGACGTGACTCCAGATTTATCTAAAAATAAATCCGAGGCCATAATTATGTTACTGCAAAAAACTTCATACCCGATCCCAAAGGAAGAACTTTTTGAGTGCCTTTGGGGGAGAAAGCCGATGGATCAAAGCGATGAAGATAAACTCAAGAATCTTATCTACTATGTAAGAAAGAACAAGTGCTTAGAAATAACGTTTCGTAAGGGCTGCTACAGCCTTAAATCATCTTTAAAAAACGATAAGTCAGCGTAACCACTTACTTTTCTCCAAATCCGAATTTAGTCAGACTTAACTCGATAAATCATTCCAAAAGAAGTTAAGAGTATTTTTTTTACCGCTGGAAGCACCCTCCAAATATTATCGTTAAAAAACGTTTACCATTTAGGAGGTATTCAATGAAAAAATCTTTTACGAGTGCGGTAATTGCACTTTCAATTGCCCTCGGTGCGGCCAGCATACCAGCTAAAAAAGCTGAAGCTGGCGTTATCATCGCAGCCACTGCCGCTTCGGTAGCTGCCCTTCCAGTTGCAGTCGCTGTTATTGGCATGTTTGGTGGATTTGGAACAAGTGTTGCTTCAATTTATTGGGCGATCGATCACCGTGACAAGAGCTGGTATGCCTATGGCCTATTCATGCTTGATGAAAATATGGATCCTAATAAAATTCAAACGATTCTTGCTCAAAGATATCCAGAGCTGGATTCATTTATGATTGAAGAGATTGCAAGACTTGTTCTTGAAAATTCAGATTCCGTTGAATTCAACAAAGATGGAATAAAAGAAATTCTTGTTCCAGAGCATGAATTAGCACCAGTGCTTGAAATCCTGGCCAGCACGAACCCTAAGCTGGGTGAACAATTAAGAAAAGATTTAACTCTAAAAACACTTTAATGGAGAAAGATAAAATGAAAAATCTACATAAATCACTTACAAGTTTTTTTCTTGCCGGTGCAATTACGTTAGCAGCAACAACTGCGACATCAAAAAAAGCTGAAGCAGGTATCATTGTTGGATTAACAGCTGGTGTTGCAGGAGCATTGGTAGGACTCGCAATTTCCTCTGCGGGATTTTTTTGGGGAATCCAATCTGAAGATTTAAATTGGAAAGCAGGCGCTCTTTTTGTTCTTGATGAACAATTGAAATCAGATGAGCTAACTTCAATTATCAGTCAGAAATATCCTGAGCTTGATTCTTACTTAGTGGAAGAGATTGCTAATCTTGTAGCAAAAAATTCTAACTTAGTAGAATTTAATGCTAATAATTTTAAAGAGATTATTCTTTCTGAGGCGGAACTAAGCCCAGTGCTTGAAGTTCTAAACATGACCAATCCTGAACTTTCTGAACAGATCCGTGTTGATCTGACTCAGTCTTCAATCTAATTCTAAATAAGGCTAGCGACCTAAAAGTCGCTAGCCCTTAATCAATTTTATCTTATTTCTTGCAGCAAATGTAAGGTGTATTATTATAGTAAACAGGCCCAAAAACCAAAGTTGGTGTCGGGTGAGAACAGCTTGCGGCCTGAACAGGAGTTCCTCCAGAAGCTTTACATTTTTCTGAAAGAACATCTTTTCTTACATCAAGACAACATTTGAAAGTACTTGGATCAGAAGCTCCAGCAGCGGCCATTTGTTTCTTACAGTTTTCTGCAGCAGTTAGAAAGCCACCAGCAACTAGAGTGTTATAAGTTGCTGTAGCAGAACCTTCAGGGCAACATCCTGGAACACCCGCAGCACAACATTTAGGATTTGTTGTATTCCACTGACATGAAGCTCCCATATTAACCTGAACACATCTTTGATAACCGTAATATACTCCCTGTGGATGCCCTAGGTTAAGCATAGGATCAGCGCAGTTGTAAGTCGGGTTTGCATTTGGCTTGGCCATACAGCATGCACCACTTGTAGCACCTGAAGAACCACCGCCAGTTGTAGTTTCTTTGCATATCTTTAAATTACTAGTTAAACTTGGAACTGCTTGGCCTGAGGGCGTACAACACTTGAAAGGATTATTAGCAGTTGGGCACGGAACAATACCTGGAACAACTTGTCCACCTGGATTACAACATACTTTACCCTGCTGAGCGAACACATTAAGACTCAATAAAAAAAGAGAAATCAAAACGAAAATCTTCATTACACACTCCTATGTTAATGTCTTATGGTCTAATGTGAAGAGAAGAACTGTCAAACACTCAATACCTGACAAAAACTCTTTCTCTCTAGGGGTTTGATTTTACGTTTAACTGGCTTTTGCCATATAAACAAGTTCGTAGCATCCCTTGTTGGTCTTAATCAAAAGGTCATATTTTTCACGAGCGCGGGAGATTACTTTCGCCAATTTTACAAGGTCATTTTTGTCTTTAGGAAATTCACCATAAAGCAAATAATAAAGATCTTCCTTCTTAAGAATACTTTCTTTCTGAAGCTCTTGAATAACTTTACACTCTAGTGTTCCATCATCTTTGAAAGTTATAAGATTTTTTTTACCTGCACTTTGGATCTTTAACTTCTCAAGGCATAAAGAAAAAAGGCATTTATCACCTTGATAACAAAACTCCTCGGAATAAGTTTGCGGAAAAAGGGATGCAAGTTTCATCCAAAATACTTGGGCCTGATCCTGATCTTTGAGCGAAAGTGCCTCAATTACTTTCAATTGATAAAATAAAAACTGATGAGTTTCAAAATCTTGCTCATAAATATAAAATTTTTCATCCTCAGTTAGAAAACTAATCAGCGCTTTCATATAATTAAAATTTTGAGTCAGATGAAATTTTCTATAGTTCTTCATCTCTTCTAAGGTGTTCTTGGCCTCCTTAAAATGACCTTCTTTAACCTGAAAGTCGAAGAGGTCTACGAGAAAAAAGATTCTTTGATTTTCATTCATGGAATTTTTTAGTGAATTTAGTTGCTGTAGAACCGATCTGGCGACCTCGAACTGCTCAAAGAAGCTAAAATAATTAAACTGACAGCGCAAACGACGAATCCTGGCATCAACGGTAGAACAATCAAGATCTTCCATCTTTGAAATAAGATTTTTCATTTCTTTGGGATGGTTTAAATTGAGATGCAAATTAAATAAGTTACTCAGAATGACCATTTTTTGATTTTCACATGAATTATCAAAAAGTAATTTATCGGCTTTCTTCAGGAGTGGCAGGGCCTGAAGTAATTCGCCTTGATTAAAAAAAATGATCCCTTCAATTAAATACTTTTGACCCAGTACGAAGTGATCACTTGTTTGTGAAATCTTGGAAAGCTCAAAGTGAGCTTCAATAAATTGGTTATCCCTTAGATGGAGCCAACTTTGCAAGATCGCCTTCTCTGCGGCATTTATTCTTTTATCGTCTAAATAACGCTTAAACTTCCGTATGTCCTTGTAGAACCATTCAAGTGCCGTAGCAAAAGTTTTAGCGACGGTTTTCATGTTTCTTTAAATCCAGGGCTTTATAAAAATATTCTTTGATTTCTTTTGCTTGCAAGGAATCTATACCATGCTCATGCTTTCGGAGATAGTCATAATAGGCAGGCGAATCAACGATTTTTTTTATCGAAAATTTAAAATGATCATTTCCTTTAAGGCAAGACCAGTTAACTTTTTTTGATTCTTTGTCACAGATGTCCCAACTTTTTCCATGTTCTAAATGATGTAGGTTTTGAATGCTTGCCATATGAACATAAAGATCTGTTAAACCCTTAATTTGCACCTTTTGTTTATAGCATTGATTAAAAAGATCTTTTGAAATCTTGCCTATATTCTTAACATCTACTTTTATTGTCTCCATATTCTGATCATTAAAATCTTTCTCACCACCACCGCCTCTTAGCTGGGCCCAAGAATATGTGGTGAAAAATAAAAGAAGTGAAAATATGGTCTGTTTCATAAAGGAATCCTTTATGACCATTTCGGACAATTTAAGATAATGATTAAGTGCGCCCCGCTCCCGACAACAATAGTCAGGCTTATTCATTGAATGAGACTAGAATATACCTTGTCCCTGAAGTTATTGGAATTGCCTCATGATAGTGAGTGATTCGGCCTGGGTGCAGGGTAAGGAAGCCTTTGGGACTCCCAACGACTTGAATATTTTTGTGAACGAAATTACAACCACCACCCGTGTAGTCAACACCATAAGTATTAAGGGCCAAGTTTGTAGTATAGCTTGAGGCATCGTGATGAGGGTCTAACTTCGTTTGACCTTTCTCACTATAGCGGACGATAAAGGCAATATTGTAACCTTTGGCATGATATTTATAGAGATGATGAATAATTGCTTTAAAATATTTCTTTACCACTGTCTCAAGCCACCATTGATGTAAATTCAGTTGGTTTAAATGCACATCCTGGGTGGGATAATTTTCAAAAGTACCTATTCTTCCGTCAACTTCGTCGGGCCTTGAGTAAGCTCCGGCCGACCAAAGATTTTTCTTCTCTGCCACTCCGACTAAATAATCACAAAACTCAGTCGAAAAAAATGGAATTTGCCATATGTCGGGCCCAAGCTGTTTAAAAATCTTAGTCTCTACTTTTTCACAGTCTTGGTTATACTGATGCATGAAATCCATAAAATCAGGATGGAGGTAAGCTTCTTCTGTCCAGTTCTCTAGAACATTAACTCCAACCCAAATATCAGTCTCCTCAATGTGACCATAAACTTTTTCATTAAGAATAAAAAGATTCTCGCCAGCATTTCTCAAATTGTAACAGATGTTCATATCGAGTTCCCAATCTGAATGCTGCCTTATGATTTGATCATTTCGCTTAAAGACCTCCCTCTTGAAAAGAATATTTCCAGTAATGAATGGTACTTTGAAGCTTCCTTTTTTCTTTAAATCCAAAATATCAAAATAGTGCTCAGAACGCTGATACCAACCCTTTTCAGAAATAGCTCCCCAAAAATTGGCCCAATTCGAATCAGGCTTTATCATGAGTCCAGAAATGACTCTTCTGTTATGCTTTATTAAATCTTGAAGAATTGAAGGCTCATCAATAATGTAATCTGCATAAATGGTCCAGATGTAATCTCCGGATGTATTGAAGGTAATATAATTGTAAGCTTCGCGCTCAGAAACAATGAGATGGGTGTAGCTGTGTTTCAATTCACGATCACTAAAAATAATAATATTAAGAAGCTCTTTAGGATAATTTAGGCCGTCTAAAAAGCGCAGGCAGTTATCAGATTTGTTATTATAGATAAAAAGGCAGACGTCGATGGTTTTCATATTATGAATAATTATATCCAAATGCGATGACGAGACAAAAAAATACGCTAACCCGTCAAATCTGCTCGGGTTTAATTTTGTTCAAAGACAAATCTAAAAAAACTCATAAAATACTCATCATTGTATAAACAAATAAGGAGAATTCATGAAATTTTCACTGAGTCTTTTATTACTTACCGTCCTCACTTCCTGCGGACACTTTTCGAAAGCAAAAAATCCAAAGGATGCTTACTCACCGGTATTAGGCTTTAGTGAAGAAGGAAAAAAATTCGAAGCGAAAGTTCAGCTTCCAAAAGTATTCAAAGACAAAATTCCTCTTGTTGTTATCGTTCACGAATGGTGGGGACGAAATGAGTATATGGCTTCACGCTCAGAAATGCTTAATAAAGAGGGATACGCAACACTAGCTGTTGATCTTTTTGGAGACGGTAAAGTAGTTGAAACTCCGGCAGAAGCACAGGCCCTTGCCACTCCCTTTTACCAAAATGCAGAACTCGGCATCGGAAGACTTTCAAAATATATCGAGATGGCAAAAAAAGATCCACACGTGGATGCTAGTAAAGTTTATGTTATCGGATACTGCTTTGGTGGAACGCAGGCGCTTAATCTTGCAAGAAGCGGTTATGATATCAAAGGTGTCGTTAGCTTTCATGGTGGACTAGGAAGCTCGGTTAAATCAAATGGAATCAAAGCAAAAGTACTCGCTATAAATGGATTGGCCGACCCAATGGTTCCAGCAAAAGAAAGAGCTAGCTTTGAAAAAGAAATGAAGGAACTAAAGGTTAACTTTAAAGTTGTTAACTACAAAGGTGCGACTCACGCATTCACGAATCCAAAGGCCACTGAAATCGGAAAGAAATACAATATACCTGTGGCCTATAACAAGAAGGCCGATCAAGGTTCTTGGAAAGATCTTCTAACATTCCTTAAAATGTAAGTCCAAAGGCCCCGATAAAATTGATCGGGGCCTTTTAATCAAACTCTCCCTCATATTTCCTTACACTCCCAACAGATATCAATTTGGATCCTATAATAGAAAAGGTTCTTGATGATTCAATTAATGGGAGGACATGGATGTCTAATAAAAAATTGTCTCTAGTTTTGGGGCTCGCTCTACTGAGTGCGCCGGCATTTTCAAAAATTACGAAAATCACTAATGAAGATGGAATAACTTATGACATCAGTGTAGATGGTCTTAACACTGAGATGGTGGTCCTTAATGGGCGGGAATTTCAAAAATTAAATCTAGTTGGCGTTGATGAAATGCAATCAATTCAATATGTACAAGGAGCTCCTCAAGTTCCCGTACTCCGTTTTTACGCAGATGCAGACAAGATGAACGATATTCAAATCTCTGCGAATGAAAATAAAAACGAAATAAATAAAACAATTCAGAACATTCTTCCCGTCCTACCTTCTTTAGTAAAATTGCCGGGAAGTACTTATCAAGAATCTGATTTAACTGTCAGTAAAACATTACTCAAAGAAGATGAATTTTCTATTGAAGATGTCGGATCAATGAGAGGCCAGCAAAGATACCTCGTGACACTTTATCCAGTAGTCCTTGAAGGATCTAAGGCCATTTTGAAAAATCAATTCACTGTGAAAATCAAAAAGCCTAAAATAAATTTCATCCCAATGGAAGCACAAGAAGGAATTGTTTTCATTATTGGATCGAAATTTAAAGAAACTCCTTCTCTTGTCAAATATATGGATCTAAAGAAAAGTCTCGGCTTTAATATTTTCACTCTAGAAGTGAAAAAAGATGATCCTGAACAAATTAGAGCTAAGGTCAAAGATCTTTATGCAAAGAATCCAAGCTTAAAATACGCAGTTATCGTAGGAGATTCTGAAGATGTTCCCGGCAAAGAATCGAACATCATCGCAGGGACAACAGATCTTTATTACGCCGCTTTGGGAAATGAATATGAAGAAGACTTAAATACGCCTGAACTCTTTATTGGTCGCGTAACTGCTAAAGATAAAGCCGAGATGAATAAAATCTTCAACAAGATGATTATTTACTTAAATGACTCTTACTCAACTCAAAGTATGTTAGATCATATCTCATTCATCGCAACGGATGATCGCTATGAAGTTGCTGAAGAAACCCATAATTACGTCATCAATACTTATACGAAAAAGGCAAAGTATAGAGGCGTATTTCCTAAGGCTAACCAGCTTGGAGGGGACAAACTTTATGCCATTTCCCACAAGGCCTGGACTAATGAAGTTATGAACGCAATATCCCAAGGTCGAACAATCATTAATTATTCGGGTCATGGATCAACAGACTCATGGGCCGGCCCTTATATCGGCCAAGAAGAAGTTCGTTCACTAAAGAGCAATACATTCCCTTTTGTTATTTCTAACGCCTGTATCACGGGTGACTTCCGCATTGATGAGTCATTTGCCGAAACATGGATTCGTCATGAAAATGGCGCAATTATGTTTTTTGGGTCAATGGACTCAAGCTACTGGGATGAAGATGATATCCTCGAAAAACGCATGTTTGACGGAATTTTCACTAAAAAGAAAGAAAATTTTGGCGAAATCACCGACTACGCCCTCTCTGAGATGTGGAGGCAGTATGGAGGTGAGAATAGATCGAAATACTACCGTGAAACGTATCACATGTTTGGCGACCCTTCTTTAAAGCTTAAAATCTCGCCTTTTAAATCTCTTCTTTAGTTTTAATTCATATAAGGGGCTTTGCAATTAAATGCGAAGCCCACTTTGTAAGAAATTGATCCTTGCAAGACCATACAAATATTTCTATATCTTAAGAATGAAAAAAACTTTTTTGGCCTTCACTCTAGCCCTAACATTACCTCTTTATGCTGCAGAGATTTCTTTTAGCTATTTCGGCAACGAAGGTTCTGGGAGTAATAGAACCTATTACTCTTGCAATTATGTTGAAGATCAAGCTTCATACTTTCTGAATATGCTTGGTGCTCAGAAGGTACGCGTCTTATGCACAGGTGGTCTACAAAACTGGGGATGGACACCAATTAGCTTAAGGGCAAAATTTGAAACTCCAACGGTCACTGGTGATAGTGTAGAAACTGTAGAGATCCACAGTGACCCATGGGATGCAGGATGCACGTTAAACACAAGATTAATAAGTGACATTCTTAAAAACTTTAACAATATAGAAGTCGTGGAAAAGCATGATACATGTCCATTCCAAGATTCAAATTACTATTATCTATTAAAAATTCAGCATTAGTTAAAACTCAATAAAAATTTGAGTCCAAAAATAAGTCACCTTGCGACTTTGGGCATATTTAATACGATTTGTGATAAAGCCTCATCAAGGATAAGAGGTCTAGTCCCCATATTAGTGCGATGATTATTAAAGAGGGCGATGAATGCTTCTGTACAACTTTGATTAGAAATAACTTTAGAAAATGTATCACTTGACTCTCCTGTTTGACTGTTAACCAATTCCTGACATGCCGTAGTTATAAGTAAATAAAAATTAAGAGACATTTCATGTCTCGCCTCTAAGATGTTTTAAAATCAAGCCTATAGCCTTCACCACTTATTAATTTAATGACTATTGAATCGCCTACAATTGTCTTGAGCTTATTTCGTAACTTGCTAACGTGATAAAAAGGAGTTCCGCGGTAAAGTGGCCCCTCTTTTTCAAGGATTGATTTAATTCTCTGGGAGGTCACAACAACTCCTGCTTTTTTTGCAAGGACGAGGAAAATCTGAATTTCCATTTTTCCTAATAGAAAAATATTATCCTTTAATGTCACTACACCTCTTGCGGCATCAATACGAAGGTCTCTTGGAGAAAAATGGTAATACTCTTCTTTTATCCCATTCAATAAAGAATTTATAATCTGTCTCAGCTCTCTAAATTTAAAAGGCTTCAGAATATAACTGTAATTATGTGGAGAAAGATCTTTAAGAATAAATTCATCAAACTCTCCTTCCCCAACCATTAGAACCGGAATATTAGTTCCAAATTGACGAAGAGACTTGAAAAATGCGAGTCCAGATTCTTGAGAAAGTTGGAAGTCAATAATGATAAAATCAAAATAGACCTCCTCAAGAAATTTCCATGCCCCAGCTGAGTCGTCAACGAAATGGGCGACAAAACCATTAAACTTTAATGAAAGCTCAAGTAATCTTTTAAGTTGATTATCATTTGTCAAAATTAAAACTTTAGACATAAGGACCTCTTTTGTTGTGTCGGGAGACTCCACATTGACACAGACCAAATTTGTTTTAAATCTAGGCAACCAATTCCAAAAAAATCCTCCATTCTTTTTACAGAATTTTCTAATAAGAAAATTATCGAAGAAAATCAGTTAAATGATCAAAACTTTACGTGGTCAAAAGAAAATGTATGATTGTAAAAAAAAAGGAAAAGCATGCCAAAAATACTTATTGTAGAAGATGATTTCCAAATAACAAAAAGCCTGATGATAAATTTAAAATACAGTGGATTTGAGGCACACTCCGCGAGTTCAATTGCAGAGGCATGGGAGAGGATTAAAGAAGATCACTATGATCTAATGTGTCTTGATGTCGGACTTCCTGACGGGAACGGAATCGATTTCTGTCAAAAAGTAAGAGAAGAGGGTGATGAGATCCCAATCATTTTTTTAAGTGCAAGAACAGATGAGACGACCGTTGTGAAGGGAATTAGTTGTGGCGGAGATGACTACATTAGAAAGCCATTTGGTGTTGAGGAATTAAAAGTTCGCATAAATAAAATTCTAAAAAAATTTTCTTTGCCAACTGCTCTCATTACATTTGGTGATCTAACAATTGACCCCGTAAAAAGACTTGTTACTTTAAAAGAACAAGTTGTGACACTCGGACGTAAAGAACTTGAGATACTTGTATTGCTTACTAAAAAAGCAGGAGAAATAGTTACGAGAGAGAATATACTCTCAACGTTGTATGAAAACGCAGATCTGTATGATCGCACAGTAGATTCTCATATGAGCCACTTAAGACGAAAATTAAAGGAAATTGCCGGGAAAGACCTACAAATCAACTCTGTTTACGGAATGGGCTACAGGCTCGTCTGGGCCAGTACCTATGCCACTTAAATCAGCATACATAAGAATCTTATTCTTTGGAATTTTTGGAACACTATTACTGAGTCTAGTTTCTATTCTTTGTCTTGCACAAATTTCAGACATGGTTGTTGAAGACTATCGCTACGGATATATGATGTTTATCGGCAAGAAGATTGAGAAAACCGCCCTCCATCGACCTGTTCAAAAGATTAATCTCAACAGATACTCACCACCCCCAATGCCGAACAAAGAGACTCTCTCTTTAATTAAGTTGACGGAAAATCCTCTGCCCCAAAATCAAACCCAAAAGGTTGCTAAACCATCTCTGTGGCTTTTAAGTGATGAGGGAGAAGTCATATCCTCAACAGTAACTTCCCCATTACCAATAATTTGGGCAAAAGTAGTTAAACCTCGTGAGCCACATCTACTTGAGCAAACGGAAAATTCCTTCCTATCACCAAAGGCCTATATTTTAAAATTAAAGACCAAGCCTGAGGCCTACCTTCTTACTTATAATGAACGTTCATTATTTCAGGGACCCTTTCTTTGGGTCCAAGGATTGCATACCTTCACTACGGCCACCCTAGCGGTCTTTCTAGCTCTCTCAATCAGCTTCATCTACCTGCGAAGGAAATCTACTGAGGCAAGAAATGTTTTAGCAAAACTTGAAGCGGGAGATCTTAAGGCCAGGTTTGAAATAAGAAGATTTGATCAATTTGGGAACCTGATATTAGACTTCAATCGAATGGCCGATGAGATAGAAAGACTCGTGAAAAGGATACACGACACAGAGACTTCAAGATCAAATCTCTTACAGGAACTTGGACATGATTTAAGAACTCCTTTAACAAGTCTTTCTACGACTATTGAAACACTCAAAAATTTTAATAAAAAAATAACGGATGAAGAAACTGAAGAACTTTTCCAAATGATTGAGTCAGACATAAACTACTTTAAAGATCTCCTGGATAATCTTACAACGATTGCTACGATAGATGAGGCACACTATAAAGTTTCATCCGAAAAGATAGATCTTGCGAAGCTTCTTGAAGAAGAAGTAAAGAATCGTGACCGATGCTCTCTTGAAAATTTAAAGTGGTCTTTTAAAACTGAGTCCAGCACTAAACCCTTTATCCTCGGGGACAACCATCTTATCTCTCGCCTCTTTAAAAATGCCCTAGACAATGCTGCTCGCTATGCCAAAGGAAAAATTCGATTAAGTCTTAATTCAAATGAGAAAGAAATTGAAGTCACTGTGACAGATGATGGACCAGGGCTCAGTCCAGATGCCTTAAAATCATTTGGCAAAAGAAGAGAAAGAAGAGAATTCAGAAATTATGGACCTAGAAATTTCTCTCTAGGCCTTGGGTCAGTTATAATGAAAACCATTGCTGAAGTTCACGACGCCAAACTATCTATTTCAAATTTGCCTCAAGGAGGGGCATGCCTGAAAGTAATATTTAAAGCATCTCCTCAGGCATACCAAAACTGATACACCTCATAGAGATAGAAGCATTTTGCATTCCCTCATACTCAAAATTAATTGAATCACTTGGTTGAGAAGCTCCAATTGTATAGAGCAAAGGAAGATAATGTTCAATCGTTGGTACGGAAAGACCTCCGGCTTCAGTGCTTAAGAAATCATTTTGAAGTGCTTTAAAGTCACGGGCCAGAATCTTGTCTTTTACCCATTGATCAAATTCAACCGCCCATGACAGGGATTCGGCGTTTTCATCCCAACTAATTCGTCTCAGATTATGAACAATGTTACCACTACTAACTAAAAGAATTCCTTTATCGCGTAACTTTTGAAGCTCATGGCCTAGGTTAAAATGATACTCAGGAGATGCTTCCATATTGAGGCTTAATTGAAGGACAGGAATATCGGCCTTAGGATACATATGGCGCAAAACAGACCAACAACCATGATCTAATCCCCAATCATGATCCAGTTCTATTTTTGGAGTAGTAATTATTTTTTGAATTGATTCTGCTAGCTCTGGATTTCCTGATGCCGGGTACTGAACTTTATAAAGCTCCTCAGGAAATCCACTGAAATCATGAATGGTTTTTGGATTTTCCAAGTGAGTGATCCAAGTGCCTCGAGTCATCCAATGGGCCGAAATACAAAGGATTGCTAATGGTTGAGGGATCTTCTTCCCTAGTCTATTCAGAGTATTTGTATACACATTATCGGCCAAAGCATTCATGGGTGAACCGTGCCCAAGAAACAGCACTGGCATTTTAAAATCAGAATACATTTGAAGTCCTTCAAAAAAATCTATAGCATTGAATTTTTTGCATAATCAATTAATTGATCTAGTGCTTTACCCCACCCTTCATGAAATCCCATCTCTTCATGGATTTTTCTATCATTCAAATCTTTATGCATTGCCACTGCCGTGTATTTTGTACCATGTGGATAATGTTCAAGCATAATGGCCGCCGTGAATAATAACCCAGAGCCTGATACATGTTGAACAATTGGCCTGAAGCCAGGGAGCAAAGCGTCTGTCCAGATAAGTTTTTTATTCTCAGTAACTTCCAATATACAACCAATATTGGGAATTTGATCACCTTCTGGTGATTGCATAATCGTTTTAAAAACTCCTCCAGGCCTTAAATCCATTTAACATTCAATTACCGTCCATGGCCTTGGACAAAACCATTTTTTTATAATCTCAGGATTGGTCCATGCCTTCCAAATAATTTCAACTGGCAAATCAATGACTCTCTCAAGTTTTAGGTCAAGTTCAGGATTAAATTTCATCTTTTCCTTACGAAGTTTAGGCGCCTATCGGTAAGAAACTTTTTAGCAGGCAAAAATAATATTGTCCGTTCAATTTCCTTGACGCCTAAGTCAATCTTTCTAGCTGGTATATTATTAAGATTATATTTGTTATTAATAAGCTCACTATCAAAAGAAATGAGTGTATCTTGCTTATCAAAAGTTGACATGGATGGATACATTATTCCCTTGGCTTCATGTCCTAAACCCAAAACATGGCCAAGTTCGTGAAGAATAAGCGTTAAAAAATAGTAAGAACTATCATCAGAAGAATCAGAAGAAAATATAAAGTTGTATCCATTTAAAACAATGTCGACGTGAATAATATGATAGAAAGGTATGGTTGATGATTCAGTATCTTTAAAAAACATAACCTGTGCGACAGCAAGATTATTCTCATCTAATTCATCGATCTTGTTTGTTGCAAGATAAATCCCCTGCACGGCTTTATCTTTGTAGTAAAAATCACTTAATTTGGTAAAATTTAATAGTGGTGTCGTTTGAATTGGTTCAAAGAAATTAGTGTTCGCAACTCTTTCCCATTCATCCATGGCATCATTTGCTAATTGCTGAGAGGTAAATTCTATATTTTCTGACACTTTCATTTTAATGGGGAAGTCTGATTGCTCCCATCTCATAGTGTCCATATCAACAATAATCGGCTCTTTAATTTTCTCAAAACCGTTTATACCCTTGCCACAGCCAATTAAAAGAAAAAAAACTAAAAAAATAATAGTCCGCACACAACCACTCAGGATTAATTATGATCTTATTTTTATTTTAACATTGATAGATTAGGCGAAAAAGAGACCATTATCTGGGCAAAAAGATCGCATAAAAAGCTGATAAATATCAGCTACCCTATTGCTCAAGACAAAGAATCGGAAGGAGAGAATCACAGGCGACCTTAGAATTACTCCAGTTACTTGTGGTTGACACAGAACTATTTGCACTATCACTCGAAGAGGTCCAATCTAGACAGTTTTCAGCTGAATTCGTCCAATCATCATTGAGACCAGTCCAAAATTCGGTTGCAGTGGAGTCAAATGGACTGCTTATTGGAGTTATTAATGTTCGATCAGCGACATTAGCATTGGTAATGTAAGAAGACCCCGAATATCGTGTGTTGACAGCTGGAATGACCCAGTTAAGAGGGGTTGGTAGAACATAACGATCAATTGATCCGAGGACTGCCTTAAAGGTTCCATTTCCAGGATGACGGGAATCTGCTTGGCATTTAGCATCAGCACCAACTCGGCCTCCGAGATTACCTTTAAAAGTAGAGGCCGTGATAAAGGCATATTTACAGTTGGCAAGAACATTCACCCACGCGGGTTTTTCTAAAGATGTCCAAGTAATCGGAGTGGTGGTATCAAAGGATGAATAACAAACAGTATTAACTGTATCCCATGCAGAAATATCTTGATCAAAAGATGTTCCAGCAAACATATACATCATATTTGTGACATTACGAGTATTCCATTTTACCCCACTCGGTACCATATGAGCGCCCCCATTATTGAAGGCAGTCGCTAAATAAAACATTCCCCGCATGCTTGTTACACTGGAAGTATCCCATGTATTGATAATTTGATTAAAACTGCTTGCCGTCTCGAACATATAGGCCATAGTAGTCACTTTACTTGTGTCCCATAACGCTAAAGGTACATTAAATGCATAAGCATTCTCAAACATACTGTACATTGATGTCACATTCGAAGTATTCCAATGGCTAATGTCATTATTAAATTCAAATGCATGTGAGAATGTTGCTATCATGTTCACAACATTTCTTGTATCCCACAAGCCCAAAATATTGCAACTGGTAAGAGATGGGCAACCATTGTTAAATTTTTTGGCCAATGCAAAGGAGGCATAGAAGGTAGTGACAAGAGACGTATCCCAAGATGAGATGTCTTGGTTAAAGTTAGGAGCGTTATAAAAAACTGTATCAATGCTATTAAGCATAGGAGTCGGCCAGGTCCAACTAAGAGGTTTCGCCGCTGGAGTGAGAGGGTCAAGATCATCACCATTATTGAAGTTAGTAGCACCATAAAACATACCTGATAGTACTTGCAGCTTTCTAACATCCCAGTTGCTCAAATCCTGATTAAATAAACTTGCTCCCTTAAACATTCTTTTCATTGTAGTCACTTGAGAAGTATCCCAGTTATGGATGTCTTGATTAAAGCTAGCAGCATCATAAAACATGTCTTGCATTCTAACGAGTAGAGACGTTTTCCAAAAATCACCATTCGTCAGAAGTGGTTTTGTAGAAGCTCCAGCAGGATCACCATTATTGAAGTTAGTAGCGCCATAAAACATACTATCCATATTTGAAACACTGGATGTATTCCAATTCCCTATGTATTGGTTAAAATCTGAAGCAAATGAAAATGTAGAGGACATATTTGTAACATTAACTGTACTCCAACTGCCTATAGGAGAGTTAAAGTTAGAGGCAGCATAAAAGGTTCTATATAAAGAGGTTATATTTGATAAATTCCAAGAGTTCATTGAAACATTGCCAGTAAAATTTGTCGCCCCTTCAAACATACTTGCCATCGAAGTGACAACTGATAGGTCTGGAGCATCAACTGAAGTAAGCTGTACATTAGTACACCCTTTGAACATTGAACTCATGCTAACCCAACGATTTGCACCCCATTGAGAGACATCAATAATATCTAAGAGGCTTGGACCAGAAAACTGAAGTCGAGAAAATCCTGTCAGAGCTCGGGGATACATCTTTATTATAAAGGGGCCAGATGTTTCATAAAGATGCTCCTTATCCATGTCAGCGTACGAAGTAATCTCACTGGTAGTATTATCTCCCCAATCAACTATGAAATTATAAGTTCCACCACTAACAAGAGGAAGTGTCACGGATGTATTTAAAGTGCTCGAGTTATCTAATTTCCATTGTGTAATAAAAGGAGAAGATACAAAAGATGCAATTCCAGTCGAACCAAAATTTGCAGGGTTTGTTAATGAGACGGTCTTCTCTCCTAGTTCAGTGCTCGAAATAGTACAGCTAGATAATCCATTCATGTCAGTTGGTGAGCACTCGCTCACTGTATTGATCCCAGTAACCGCAATTTGAGGGACATAGCCTTCAATCGCAACATCATCTGAATCATTAATAATTATTTTGACTTCGACTGTCTCAAATCCATCATTCAGGGCAAAATTTCCAACTTTAAAATTCGAATTTGATTCTTCTGGAACTTGACTTGTAAAAGTTACCACTCCATCGTTTTTTGTAATCGGTGTCTCAATTGAGAGAGTTTTTACTTCAGCCACAGTTGAGCTCATTGAACAAATCGCCAAACCAGTACTATCTGTTAGAGAGCAGTCCACATAACTGTTTCCACTGCCTGTCGCAGAGAAGGTAGGAGTTGTGCCGATGATCGGATTATTATTTGAGTCACGAAGAAGAATGGAAATAGTTGAAGTATTGACTCCATTGGCAACAACTGAACCCGATCCAGATATGCTGGAATTTGCTTCAAAAGCAGGACCTGGAATAAATATGACTCCACTGCCTGCCTTTAAAATTGGCGTCTCAAGACCAATTGACTTGCTCTCGGCTTTTGACGAGCGAAATTTGCATGATGAAAAGCCTAAGAAATTTGTTGGGAGGCAAGCCTCCAAAGTATTTCCGGTTCCCCCTACTGAGAAGGTCGGAGTTACATTCTCAATCGGATTAGCAAAAGCATCCTTAAGAACAATTGAAACATCAGAAAATGAAACTCCATCAGCAACAATTAAACTTGTAGCTCCAATAGAAGAAATCACGGATGGAGGTCCAGGGATGAAAGTTACACTTTGACCAACTTTTGTAATCGGTGCCTGAATTGCTAATACTTTTGTCTCTGCAACAGTTGATTTGAATGAACAGGTCGAATTCCCGTTTGAATCTGTAGCTGAACAAGCAGAATAAGTATTTGTGCTCCCAGTATCAGTAGCAGAAAATGTAGGCACAACACCAGTTACGGGAAGCATATCATCATCAAGTAATTGAATGGTGACATTTGAGACTGCAACATTGTTTGCAACAACTGCTCCAGTTCCGATAATTGATGAATTGATAGAAGATGCACTTTGAACAACTGGTGAACTTAGCTCACCCTGCTCAACCCATACCTTGGCATTGCAAGAAAATAATAAAGCCAGAATTAAAGGCCACAAAAAATAAGAGATCATTCTTATTTATTTATCGGAAAAATGAAGAAAAAAAATGACGTCAGATCTCTAAAAAAGTCAGTTGTCGACCCTTCTTGTCGGGTACGTAATTATTTTACCCTTTTATGGGCCATATACCTGCCATAGAGAGTTTACTATAATCATCTCCATGAAATTCAAACTTCTTTTGATTCAATTAGCAGTGACCTTAGTGGCGATCTTTTTTTATTCAAAAGGAGTCACTCATCAGCCACAAACTTATCACCTATTTGCAGATGGTAAGCCCTTTTTAGGGATTCCTAATGCTATGAATGTCCTAACGAACGTATTATTTATTATTGTTGGTTTATTGGGACTCAAAGTTATAAATTTGAAAAGGCATGAGTTACTAAACCGAAAATCTTGGTTTTGGTTTTTTTTAAGTATTTCATTGATTGGACCAGGATCTGCCTACTACCACTGGTCACCTGACGACTTTACGCTCATTTGGGATCGACTACCCATGAGCATGGGTTTCATGGCGATGTATGTTGCTTTGGTTTCCGAACACATTAATCTCAAGCTAGAAAAATTTCTTTCGGTCTCTTTGATATTGGGAGTTGGAAGTGTCTTCATCTGGGCAATAACTGGTGACCTGCGTTTTTACTTTATCGTTCAATTCAGCTCTTTTGTCACAATCCCTTTGATCCTAGTTCTTTTTCATTCCCGGTTCACCCTCAAACGATACTATGTTTTTGCCCTTGCCTTTTATGCCTTAGCAAAATGGACTGAAGTAAAAGATGGTGAGATTTATGAAGCCACTAACCACCTCATTAGCGGTCATAGCTTAAAGCATATTTTGGCAGCTGCAGGATTATTCGTTTTGTGTCGAATGGTTAAGTGTAGAGAACTTATTACTTCCAAAACAAGTCCCTGATGGAGTGTAATCAATGCCGCCGGGAAGCTCGAGAACCTTTCTGATTTCTTTTTTTAAGTTATAAGAAACCTCTTTCCCGTCCAAGTATAAAACGACTGGAATAAAGCAGGAATCCACGGCTTTCCAAGCAACCTGATCTGGACTTATTGTATAGCGAGATAAACTCACAGATGTTGGCCAAATCTGCTCAGTATAGACTCTATATATAAGCTCAGAACAAACAATTTCTCTCTCAGTTTCTACATTAAAATTAAAGTCATAAGGTTTCCCAATTTGCTGAAAAGCCCTTAATAGGTGGTCTGCTTTTTGATCATCACTCATCACTGGTGATTCAAGCACGACTAGATCATCGATATCTAAAAAGTGCTCCAACGTATTTAAGGTTACTCCAGGAACACGCAAAGCCTCTAAAATAAGCTTTCCCTGCGATAGTTTTTCAAGGTGCGGGAGAACATCAGGATGAGAAAGAAGTGGAATTTTTTTTCCTTGGAAATTCACCTCGAATTTATCCAAATCATCTGGTGAACCAATCCAGATTGCGACATGTCCAAAATAGCCAGGGATAAAATGATCAGTTAAGCGAAAGGGAGTTTTCTCCAAGAGAATATCCAGAGGCTTCAATTTTTCTTTTAGATTTCTCAGTGCTGTCGGATCCGAAACGAGATCTTTTAATTTTCCACTTCTCGTCTGAATTGATCCGGCCATATTGCCAAAGATTCGACTTATTGTTTCCACAAAATGATTAATCGCTTCAAAAAAATAAGATTGCCCTAATTGACCGTAAGCAAATAAAGCCGTTTTAACTCTAAAGTCTATATCATTAAGAATCATTCTTTTCGCAGTAAAAGATTTTTCAAGATATTGATCAAAGATTTTATCTTCACTCGCGACAGCAATCGGCCCTCTAAGAACTTTTTCTGCTTCCAGGAATTGAACTGCATGAATCATCCGTACCCAAAGATTCTGATTCATTGCTAATGTAAAAGTGTTTTCTAAAACTGTGCTTTCCTCGCCAATATCATTTTGAAGAATAGCGCGAATCTTAGTGGCCTTGCTCAATATTTCTGTTAAACGAAAAAAGCTATCATACATAAGAAGAATAGTTGTTGTACCTTGACGGGCCTTGTGTGTGAATCTCACTGATTCTTCGTCTTTTGGGTTTAGAACAACTTCCAAAAAGGCTTGCGATTTTAAATAGATTGGATCTATCCGATATTTTTGAGTTACTGAAAACTTTTCTCCAAAAGAAACACTGGAAGGCAAATCAACCTCTAGCCTTGAAACTGGCACAATTCCATCAAAAGCAATTTTGCGCCATTCTTCTAAATCTTTGAGGATGGTCTTTAATTTTGTTAAGTCTTTGGCAGATAGTGGCCTTTCACAAGACTTATCAAGACCAATTTCGCAAGGGTGGGTTGAAAGAAACTCAAAAACTTGCTCGTTGACTTTTAGCCCTTTTTCAAAAAATTCAACATCTTTTGACTGGGCCATCAGGTGCACAGTTAATAGGCAAAGCAAGAATGGTAAGAGTTTAAAAAACATAATTAATTTTTACATATAAAACCGACTTTAAGTCTTTCAACTTCTAACACCTTAGGCCGACAATGTCGCTCACCTATGTCTAAGTTTTATACACCCTAAAGTAAAAGTTACTCCTTAGTCTGATCCATCGATAAAAGGGACTAAAATTGGCGTCGTATGTTGCAATTTTTTCTTCTAATAATTCTATGCATATCTCAATTATGGGCGAATCCATTTACGCCCTATCTTTCATCATCGGCCAAAGAGGCTTCTCCCTTTTATGAGCAGCGGCCTCCCTTTAAATACCCATTCTTGCAGGTTGAAGAGCTTAACAACTTAGAGTTGGATTTAAACGCGCTGGGAGAAGAGCTCGGGCAAAACAAGCTTGAGACACTTAAATCATGGTACAAGTCGTTTAACTATAATTCGCATCTAAACCTTTACTCCTACGACTTTTCAATCGGATCACATTGGGAATTTCTGCCTTATCCAATTGTTAAGGACCTTAAAGGGATTGAGCCACAGCAATGGATTCCTGAATTTGCTCACCCAAATCAAAGCCTTCAAAGTCTCGCCTTTGTAAGGTCAATGGATAAATTAACAAATACTGAAGCCTATGCTGGAAACAAGTTAGAAATACTAAAGACACCAAACTCTCTAAAAAAAATCATTTCTAAAATTGAAGCCTCTCAAGATCATGTTTTTATGACGAGCTTCCTCTTTCAGTGTGATACCGGCAGCAAAGAGATCATGAACGTTTTAGAAAAAAAGATTAAACAAGGCTTAGAAGTCTTTGCAATCATTGATGCAACTTTCATTAATGCAGATAGGAGTTGTGTAAATAAAATTAAGGACCTTGGAGTCCATCTAGCACTTCAAGGTGGAGCACTTAAAATCTTTCATGAAAAAATGTATGTTTTTGATGGTGAATACGCCATTGTTGATGG
>CANHJD010000010.1 GCA_947461145.1 Bacteriovoracaceae bacterium | reverse complement strand
TGGTTAAAGACCATTAAAGGTTACGGAGTGAAGGCGACTGCTGATAGTGCTTCTGGAGGGCATGGTTTCCCACTTAAGGCCCATGATGAAGGAATTCATGCCTTTCTGAAAGAAATTTGGGGTGATGAATCCGTTCCAGCAGAGCTTGAAAATTGGGCAAAAGATTTAACTGTAAAACCAGAAAAAAAGTCTTCCTCTGGTCCGGTGAAGGATAAGATCCAAATTGGTGTTGCCAAGGCGCTAATCAAAGCTGCCAAAGAGGGGTTACCAGTCTTTTCAATTTCCTCAGATCTTCAAAGTTCAACAGGGCTAAAGGCTTTTCATACTGAATGTCCTGATCGTTTTCTTGATGTCGGAGTTGCTGAATCTAACATGGTATCAACAGCGATTGGTCTTTCTAAGCTTGGCTACATTCCATTTGTTGATACCTTTGCTGCTTTTGGAGTTACCAAAGGAAATCTTCCACTCATTATGGCCTCTCTTTCACAAGCACCGGTGATGGCCATCTTCTCTCACACAGGTTTTCAGGATGCTGCTGATGGGGCAAGTCATCAGTCTTTAACTTATATGAGTGCACTTGCAAGTATCCCTCATTTAAATATTGTAAATGTCGCTTCCGCTAAAGAAGCTGAAGAATATATTTATGCTGCGATTAAGAAGACTGCAGTTGAGCGTGAAGCTGGTAAGGATGGCGAGTCTTATATCTTTTTTATTGGACGCGAAAATTTTGCACTCGAAGTGAAAGAGAATCTTAATTATGATCTTCATAAGCCTCAGAAACTAACTGATGGAAAAAAAGCTGCGATAGTTGTCTCTGGCTCTCTTGTTGCTCACGCCCTTAAAGCGGCTGAGACAATGGGTGACATTACCGTAATTAATCATAGCTTTGTGAACAACTCAGACTTTACGCAAGTTGCAAAATGGATTCAGGAATCAGGCTCAAAAGTGGTGACTGTTGAAGATCATCAACTTATTGGGGGAATGGGGTCACAGTTGATCCATCAACTCAAACTTTTAGGTTCTGAATTTAAAGTAAAGAGCCTTGCAGTGAGTGGGGAATTTGGTCAAAGTGCTTATAGTGCCGATGAATTGTATGCTAAGCACCATATGGATTCTTCTGCTATCATTAAAGCGGTTCAATCACTTTAAAGAAGGATGGATTCATGATGAATTTTGATAAAGACGCTTTAATAGGTAAATGGAAAGAAGTCTCAACTCTTGCTCAGAAAACTTTTAATGAAAAAATTTCTGCAGCCGAACTTGAAAAAGTTAAAGGAAACGTCAATATGATGGTTTCTTTAGTTGAGGAAAAACTCGGAGTTTCCAAAGAAGACGCTCAAAAAAAAGTTGAAGAAATTTTAACTAAAATTAATCAGCATGACTTGAAAAGCAAGGCGGAAGCAACGGCCGGTAAAGTTTTGGAAACAGCTAATACGCTTTTTGATGTTGTAAAAGACAAGATAACAAAGAAGTAGCCATGAAGGTTTCCTCTATATTGGGCGTGATCGGTAATACACCTCATGTTAAGTTGAATAAACTCTTCTCTGATCACAAGGGTGAAGTGTGGATAAAGCTTGAACGGCAAAATCCAGGCGCAAGTATTAAAGATCGAATTGCCCTATCAATGATAGAAGAAGCTGAAAAACGTGGTGACTTGAAGACGGGCACGACCATAATTGAGCCAACTTCAGGCAATACTGGGATTGGTCTTGCACTCGTATGCGCTGTTAAGGGGTATAATCTTATATTGGTTATGCCAGAGTCCATGTCGATTGAGCGACGTAAAATCATGGCCGCGTATGGAGCAAAGTTTGAGTTAACTCCAAGAGAAAAAGGCATGAAAGGTGCGATCGAGAAGGCCAAAGAATTAGTTTCTTTGACTCCCGGCTCTTGGATGCCTATGCAATTTGAAAATAAGGATAATCTTAAAATTCATGCCGAGACTACTGCTGTTGAGATCATAAAAGATTTTCCGAATGGTCTTGATTACCTTGTCACTGGAGTTGGTACTGGTGGACACTTATGTGCTGTTGGAAAAATCTTAAAGGAAAAGTTTGGAACAAAAATCATTGCCGTTGAACCGGCCGATTCACCTGTTCTATCTGGAGGAAATCCGGGTCCTCATCCGATTCAAGGGATAGGCGCTGGTTTTATTCCGCCCATACTTGATCCTTCGATAATTGATGGAGTTATTACTGTGACAAAAGATGAAGCCTTTGAAATGGCCCAACGTTCTGCAAAGGAGGAAGGGATTTTTATTGGTATCTCTTCTGGTGCTTCACTTGCGGCAGTTGCAAAACAACTTAAAGACATTCCGGCTCAAGCGAGTGTGCTCACATTTTGTTATGACACGGGTGAGAGATATCTTTCTATCCCTGGTCTTTTTGAAAATTAAAATAAAAAAAGGGGGTATTGGCCGTACCCCCTCTCTAAACAGGAAAAAAGCATTAACTATCGACTTTCGTCGAAAAATAAAATTATTTAACTAATCGTTAATGTGACAATAAAATCCATCAACAATCTTCGCTTCTTTATACTTACCGGACCCTGATACATTTGAGACCCTTTCAAATCCTCCAAGATTAGAATTTGATTTTAAGTATTCGTATTTACCATTTTCAAAAGTTATTGTGTAACTGTGCTTTCCATTTTTGAAAGCGACATAAGCTCTGCCCTTACTTACTGAGCTGCTAGCAATGAATTCTTCGGCCTCATCAACAGGTGCTTGTGCACAGTTCATATATAAATCACCTGCAAAAAGTGATGTTGAGAATATGAAAAGTGATCCAAGAGTAAGTGTCTTCATGCTGTCCCCTTTGACAGCATTATGCAGGAGATGTTTATCCAGTAGGAAAAAAAATAATCTTAAAGAAATGAACTAAGTTATTGAAATTTAGGAACACCAACCCGCAATAATCACTCTGCGGCCTTTCTTTACCTGGTGGATTTTATGCTCGTATCCATAGACTCCTGTTAGGAAAGTAATGATACCCCCAAACTTTGGTGTGGGAATAAATTGCGACTCTTCATCACCAATTTTTCTGAATCCGAGAAGTCCCCCCTCTATGGCATTTTCAGTGAGAGAGAGTGAAAAAGCAAAAACACGAGAGCCGTCATCGTGCCAGATTCCATCCTCTTCCCACTCATTTTGAGCATCGCGAATGCTAATAATAAATTCTATCGATTCAAAATCATGAAATTTATGGAGGAAATTGAAAAGCTCGCCGTCTTTTGTCGTTAATTTTTTGAACTCTTGATCGAGTTCTTTCCATTTTTCAGAATGAACGAGATAATTTATTTCACTTGAAAGTGAAATAGAACTTACGTGAAATCCTGATTTGAAAAGATCAGGTCTTTTAATCATTTTCTTCCATGCAAAGATAAATTAACTCTGAAGAAACACCAGCGTTTATGGCGGCATCTTTAACTTTATTCATCATCCACATTCGCATCGGATGGGTGTAGCGAACTTTATTGTCAAAACTTTTTATCATTGGTGTGGAGTGGATAGGTGAGTCAGGGTAGTTCCTTTCTACTTCGCGATAAACATCTTTGGTGAATCTGACAACTCCCAAAGAGAGATAATTCAAATTGTCCGTCAGCTCCATATCTTTCATTGTTTGAAGGAGAGTCTTGTAATGTTCATCAAACTGATCTTGGTAGATGATGGGATCAAAGTGAGCAGCGATTTGATATCCATTTTTCTTTAGTTCAACCATAGCCTTCAGGCGACTCAGAGATGAGGGAGTCTTTAAGTCAATAACCTTACCCATTGAAAAGGGAGACAGTGAGAAGCTAATTATAAAATTCTTTAAGGGACTAAGTTTTATAAGTTCTTTTATATTCACTGATTTTGTTCTTAGTTCAATTGTCGCCCGCGGATTTTTCTTGCAGAAATCATGATAAAGTTCAAGCTCACCCGTTAGGTGAGTAAGGGCCAATGAATCGGAAAATTCTCCCGCATGATACCACACTTTTTGATTCGGATAGCTCTCTAAGGATTTTTGCATCTCCTCTAAGATTTCTTCGTGATTAACAAAAAGTACAATGTCAGGAGTGTTGAAATATCCTTGCAAGTAGCAGTACTGACATTCGTAAATACAATTAAAGGCATGGATGAAATAATAGTGAGGTTCACCTGCCTGGCCATAAGCATCTGGTGCGAGTTTTAAGAGTTGGCCTTTTTTTTGCGCAATAAATAAATTAAGAGAATCTCGCTTATGGAGATAGGGTTTTTTACTCTTGCCCCAAATTTCATCATAAGATGTTATGAGAATGGGCACCTGCTTTAGCTTTTCTAAAATGCTTTGCACCCTAGGATTATGTATCAGATGCTCTTCAACATAGATTTTATTCCACATTGAAGTTTCCATTTCTTAGATTTTCAAAAGGTTTGAACTTAAGATTTCTCAATATTTCGATTTTTTGTTCTAATTCAAGTTGGGTTTTGGCAGAAAAACTTAATTTTACTTCATCACTCTCCCAAGTTGAGTCCGTTTGAATAAAAATACCTTCCCTCTCAAGAGGGGTTTTCCATTTTTGAAGACCGCTCTCAAGTTTTTCTTTTAATGGATCCAATTTATTTTCCATTTGATTAAGAAGAAGGCGCGTTCTGTCCTTTGGAAGAATTTTTTGCTCTCTCAGTTCATCTAGATTAAACAGTTCTGCAACGTCATCTATTTCGATCGCTTCTCGGATGCTGATTTTTTTAAGCATCTGCTCAAATTTATGGCGTGTACTAACTGTGAAATGGAAGCCTTGGAGTTCAGTATGATTTTTTTCAGAAGGGCGATCCTCTATGATATTTTGGAGAAACTGCGCAAGTTGAAGTGAACCATTCTGAGCATTATCTCTAACAATTTCACAGGCACCAATTGTTCCTGCAACATCAGAAATTAGTTTAAAACATTTGAAGCTGACTCCGCAGGTCTTTGCCGCCATGGCGACACCCCAGGCTTCTCTGTCCACGAGATGTCCTATCCCTGATAATTTGTTGGCTTTTTGGGATGAGACAATCCTTTCAAAGCTAGTTAAGCAGTCAGCTCCTTTTTCAAATGATTTAAAGCTTTTAAATTGTGGCTTTCCATCAATGATGAGGTAAATGGATCTGACACCATAAATCTCACCCACTTTAAAATCATCAGAAAGAGTTCCGGCAATTCCTAGATTTATCACGGAATTAAATTTTTTTTGACCTAGATAATGGGACGTTGTGGTTGCTGCTTCAAAGGGGCCTTCCCCAGTGATCAGGCAACACAGTAATTCTCCCTCAAAATAGTGAGGTGTGATTCTTTTCAGATTAAAATATTCTATGACACCCTGGGCTTCACCAAGATGTGCCATCGTGATAAGATGCATGTAAGAAAATGTGCTTTTTATGGGCCTAATTGTCAATTCAAAGGATCTTCAGTCCTATGCTTTATAGAGAAAATTCCGTCTTACAAAGACCTGTTTCAGTCCTAGGATTTGGTGGAGCTGCTCTAAGTGGTGAAGGTGGGGGGTATGGTTTTGGAGATTTAGATGAAGCAGCAGCAGAAAGGCTTTTGAAAAATACCTGGGAAGCTGGTCTTAATCTCTACGATACAGCTCCTATCTATGGTTTTGGACTTTCTGAAGAGCGCTTAGGTAAATATTTACCTAAAGACGCCATCCTTGTATCTAAGGGTGGGGTTGATTGGCATTCTAGTCGTAGGGTAAATATGACAAATTCCCCTCAGGTTATTGAGAAAATGCTGCTTGAAAGTTTAAAGAGGTTAAAAAGAGAGAGAATTGATGTCTACATGATTCACTGGCCTGATAAAAATATTGATATTAGAAGGCCAATGGAAATTTTAAAAAAGTATCAGGAAAAGGGTGCCATAGCCCATCTCGGTCTTTGTAACACAAATCAACAAGATTTAAAGTTAGCTCAGGAAATTGGAGAGATATCATTTCTTCAATCAGAGTTGAATGTTTTAAGAACTCAGGCGTTTGATGACTTAAATGAAGTTTGGAAAAATCACTTCACGATGAGTTGGGGAACCTTAGACAAAGGGATCCTGAGCGGTAGAGTTACATCGGAAAGGAAATTTGACACATCTGATGCCAGATCCTGGGCGCCATGGTGGAATAAAAAAGAGGTGCTCGAAAAAATCGAACGAGTTAAAAACTTAAAAACAATACTTAATGACTACAATCTCTCTTTAACTCAATTCTGCCTTAATTTTAACCTTCATCATTACGGCGTATCATGTTGCCTCGTCGGATTAAAAAATAATAAAGACTTAATTGAACTCACGACATATTTACAGAGTCCATTATCCTCTCAGACAATCACGGAGGTTCTTAACAGATGGAGTAGTTAATTATGACAGGCCCATCGTCTCATCAGGATATAGGCCCACTAATGAGGGCCGCCCGTAAATTTAAAAATCTCAATCAGGCAGATGTCGCCCAGGCTATTGGCTGTTCTCAGAGTGCACTCTCAAAAATGGAACATAATCGTTTACTCCCCGATGCTTGGCAGTGGTTTTTGTTTGCACGGTTCACTGCAATTCCGCCAGAATCGATAGAAGTTGGAATTATTGACAGGCATACTCGCGTATTAATGAATGATGCCCAAGATTTAAGACTTCCAAAACGTTTTCGTTTAAATCGTGCTCAAAAGGTTAAAGAAATTTATCCTTTCATTAATTACCTCGATTCTATAAATGAGCAAAAGTTAATAAATGAATTCTTCAAAAATTCAAAACTAGAGACAGATTTTTTTTTAGATTTTGATAATCTTGTAAGTTTTCAGCTTGTGGTTGATTTAATTAATTTGTTCATTAAGGTAGGCATTGATACAGAGTCACAAATTAGGCAGATTGTTCAGACCGGCCAAGATGCAATTTATTGGGATCACTATTTTGGAGGCTGGATGAAATTTAAATCTGTAAAAGAACTATTAATTGAATACATCTTTCAGCAACCATATTTTCAGGGCGATTTTGATCTTTCTCTTGCTGACAGAGAGGGCAACCTTATTTTCACCTATTTACCAAAAGAGCATGTTGTTTTAACCATTAAGGATGTTACAGAGCAAACTAAGCAGTGGCTTATTCTTTATCGAAAATTTACTCTCGAAAATTTGGTTAAATTTCAGCTTGGTATAAAGGTTGAAGCCGTTTTTATTTCACCTCATCAACCTTTATCCTTAGGGTGCCATTTTAGAATTATCTCTAAAGAGTCTTCAGGAACTCAATAAGCTCACTCTTCTCCTGGCCTGAATAGATTTCCTTACCATCTTTAATGAAAATTCTCTCATCATGTCCAGCATTTGAAAGACCTTCTTTCTTGGTGTCATAGAATAAAGAAAGGTTTTCCTTCCACTCATCAGGAGTTTTTTCTCCTATCGGATAACCTAAACATTCTTGATCATAATCCCTTTCTTTATCGATGGCCTTCCCAGCATAGTATGTTTTAGGTCTTTCTTCTGCCTTTGTTAGAAGAGCACATAAATTGGGGATTGAATTGTTATGAAAATAAGGCCAACGGGCCCAAATTCCATCTAGGGGAGGAGGTACATATCCTTTTTGAGGCTCAACCATTGCATTCAATTGTTTTGAAATTTGTAATTCATTCAGATCTTGGGCAAATTCCTTCATCCCAAGATATCGCCCGGGGTCAGTTCCAACATCGATCACTGGTGTTTTCTTATGGTAGATAACTTTTATGTTTTGTATTTGTTTTGTTTTAGACAAAAGATCTCCATACAAAAGATCCCACCCTTTCTCATACGTTCCATGACATTTTTGGCAAGATTGAACGTAGTGCTTTTGCCCTTTCTTGGCTTTTTGAATATTTATAGAATCCACACCAAAAAATTTTTCGTAGCGAGGTGCTCGAGATGCAAAGACGGCTGCAGTCAGCGCTTCAATTTCATCCTGACTTTTATTCATCCATTCTTCTAATTTTTTTAGATCTGTTCCGCGACCAATTTCATTCCATAGAAAGTTTGTATGAACAGGATTGCCGGAAACAATCGATCCGTCTGATAGCCACCTATTTTTATATTTCACATTCCACCATACTGCGGGCTTACTATCGGCCACGGCAGTTGAAAGTTTATTAGGTCTAGGATTTAGCGCCGATTTGAATGTTCTTGTGGCGTAGGGGTCTTTCTCTCTTTTTGCAAGCGAGAGGGCGACTTGGGCAAGACTTGTATCTAGTCCTAAAACCACAGGCTGCTTTGCTCCAACCCATTTCGTGACATTTTTTGCTTTTAACATCATCAGGCGCTCGCCCTCAGTTGTTTTTAGAATTTCTTTAAAAACAAATGAATTAACATAGGGAGCAAGTTTTTGACCCTGTCTGAAAAATTCATTCGCGCGGGGAAAACGATTTGTTAGGCCTAGAACTTTTACTCCAAAAAGATCTGCAGCATGACAAGCGGCACATCCAAATGTCAGCGCTTCACCATTTTCTGTTTTTATGAGGGTTGCACCCATTGGAAGTTCTTTTTCATCTGCCGAAAGTTCTGGGAGTTGATTTGGTGTCTCCTCTTGAGTTGTCCAAGGAAACTCATGCACACCCAACCACTCAAATACTTCAGGCATGGATTTAAATGGTGAAACCACTCGTGCAAGGTCAAATATGATTTTTCTAACTGGATCATTTGGTGATGACTCAAAAAATGTTTTCAGGGGTCGATACGGGATTAGCAGTTCGCTTACAGTGACTGGATAAAAGAGGGCGACTTTTCGACCCTCATTTACTTTTCTATCAAAGCTTCTTTGTTCTAGTTGGTAGATATTTTCTCGGGGATAATTAACCTCAACATCACGGCTCCAGTCCTGTGCAAAGGCAGAAAGAGAGGCGGTAAATAAAAAATATTGTACAAGTTTTAAGCTTTTCATCGCTTAATCATTTCTAAGCCGACCGGAGCAGTCAAGTGACGTTTTCTAACATCCTGATTGGGATTCAGTGTTAAAAAAAAAGAATTTTGGTTGGTTGACGTGAATCATGTTTTTGTATTTCAATGGACCCGAAATCATTTAAGCCATGATTTCACCTCCCAGATTTAGTAGGCCATCGTTTGACCGCGATGGCCTTTTTTTTTACTACGCTTTTGTTTTGATTTTTAAAAATTCTGTTTCAATTTTTTCCGCATTAAGGGGAAGCTGATAGTATCCTGCAGCTCCTGAAGCCGTTTGAGCATGGGCCTTGGCCTTTTCTGGTGAGATATTTTTGGCAATGATCATTGTTTTTGTGGTCGGCATTTTCGCTTTAATTTGGGCACAAAGCTGGTTCACTGCCTTGGGATTTGCATCATAATTGAAAACGACTATCTGAAATTTTTTTTGCTTTAGACATTCGTTTAATTCAGGAAGTGTTTTTATAATTTTATAGCTAAATCCATCTGGAAAAAGAGCATTTGATGCTTGAAACATATCAGAACCAAAATCAAACAAAATAATGGGGAAGTTTGATTTCTTGGCGATTGTTGATTCCGGAATCTCTTCTGGAATGACATTGAATTCCAGCTCTGTTGCAATATTGGCGAGGTCCTCTTCTTGCTTGAGTTTCATTTTTTTTAGAGCATTAAGATCAAGTACTACTGTTGGCTTATCGTCTTCGTCTGGACCCGTCATCTGGGCTCCTTATCTAGCAAGTTCTTTAAAATCTGATAGCTTATCGTCTCATAACCCAGAAAACTTAACTACTGACAGGCAATCACCAGTAAAACCAATAGAAAAACTCAAGTTAGAGCACCAAAATCCGATAAGTCGGCTAAGGAAAGGAATGTAAACTAATGGCGCTAGATGATCTAGACCTCGAATTTGAAGACGAAGAAGAAGCGAAAAAGCGGAAGAATGATGCCGTTCAACAGGATGTCGATTTAGAATTCCATGTTGAAGATGTTGCTCAGAAAGCTAAACCTTCACCTTCTATTCCACAACCACCGCAGCCTCCACAGGCTCCAGTGGTGGAGCGTGCTCAAACGTCTCAGCCAATGGCCCAAGTTAAGAAAATTGATGATGCAAGGGCCGCTCAGTCTGCAAAGCGGCCAACAACCGTAGCTTCTGCACCAAGAGGATCCGTTGAGACTTCGCCTGCTCGCAGTGTGGGGGCCAATGCTCTTCAGTCACAAACTCAGCCGGTGATGGAAGGGCATTATGATTTTGAGAGCGAGGAAGTTGTTCAGTTAAGAGAGCGTGCGCGTAAAGCGGAGTTTGACGCAGACGTGAAAGTTCAGGTTGCTGATTTTAAAACTGAATTATTGAGTGAACTACTTAGTGATGTAAAGCTAATGGACCATCAAATTAACCAGTTATTAGTCCGTATCAATGCGAAGCATCCGGATATGAAGCAAGAAGTATTAATGATCAAAAAGATCCTTGCCGACTTCACTGCAAAAAAAAGAAAATAGTTCATCCATAAAATAGGGATGAACAATGTCATACTTAATTCTCACTTTTCTTTTACTCAATACGGCCTTTGCAGGTCTTGAGAAATTGCACCTTAAAAATGTTAATTTGAATTACCTAGCTCCAGAGGGAACGGGGGATTTTGAGAAGATCAATTTTGGTTGGTCTCTTTTTGAGGAAAAGTATCCTGTCTTAATTTATCGTCGCGAAAAAACTTTTGAAATTGATTCAACTTTTGCCAATTTTGAATGGGTGAATCCCTTCGCATTTGTTCATAATTTTGAGTCAGCCTCAGTTGCTGGGGTCAATTTGAAATTAGATCGAGAGGATCATGTGATTTCTGGGGACACAGTCAAATTTAAACCGGCAAACCTAGGAGAATTTAGACTTGAGGATATAAGTGTTAAGTGCAAAGGAGACTCTACTCAGGAAGACCTTGTGCTAAAGATTCAAGAAGATTGTCTTGCAAAGCTTGATGCCCATGTGACTCATCTTGAATTACCAATTCATTTTTTACAGTCTATTTCAGAAAAACTTCCAGAGTCACCAGCGGAGACAGATATTCCTGCAAATGACTTTGTCATGTCTGTATTGAATGGAACATTTTATTCCTCTTTAAGAATCAAGCTTCTTCTTCCGGCCTATCTGAAGATATGGGGATTTGCCCAAATCGAGGATGAAGGAGAAACTTTTGCATTGAGAATTGATGAGGTGAAGTTTGGAGTTATACCAGTAACTGCGCTTGTTCTATATGAGCTTCAGCAGCAAGTTAAACATCCAAGGGTGACAGTCGTTCCACCCTGGATCCGAATAAAATTAGGTAGAGAATGAAACCCGTAATTAAAAATATCTCTGGGATTGAATCACTATGTATTGAAAATTCAGATCCCAGTAATGCAGTCGTGCTATTTCATGGTTATGGCGCCAACATGCAAGATCTATATCCTTTGTGGGAGCTTTGGGATGATGGAAAAACAAATTGGTATTTTCCTAATGGGATACTTCCACTTCCAATGGGGTACTACGAAGGTCGGGCCTGGTTCTCAATTGATATGGAGGCACTCGATAGGGCCATAAGAACAGGTGAGTTTAGAAATCTTGCGAACTCAATCCCTCCTGAATTTGACTTGACTCTTACTCAGCAGGAGAATTTTCTAAGAGAGCTTGCCCAAAAACATTCGAAAATAATTATAGGTGGTTTTTCTCAAGGTGCCATGTGTGCTTTTCATCTTGCCCTCAAGCCCGATCTACCTCTGGCCGGGCTTATTCTTCTTTCCGGTAATCTAATTGCAGAAGAGCGAATCCCAAAAGTCGCCAGGGGCTTGCCTTTTTACCAATCCCACGGAACAAAAGATCCCATCCTACCTTTGAAAGGTGCAAAACTTCTCGAGGAAAGGCTCCAGTCGTTAAATTTTCAGGGGCATTTAAATGTTTTTGAGGGAGGCCATGAAATTCCTGCCAAGACCATTCAACAAGTGAAGGAATTTCTCTCAGAATTTAGGTAGTTTTCTATTTGTTTATAATAGATCGCACTGCTTCGGTAGTGGAAGTGGCAAAACTTGCTCTAAAAATTGCGAAGTCTTTGAGATTCTTCTTACCAGACCCCATCATTGAGCCCTGGAATCCACCAAAGATGTCTCTTGCTTTCCATTCGTTGGCCACAGTTTCTGGGTTTTTAAAAAGATAGCGATAGTCATTGGCGGCAGTAATAAATTCATATGTAAGAGTCATCATAAATGGAGAAGCAGATGCAACCTGCTTTGAAAACCCCTCATCTTTTAATTTCATGGCAAGATAGAGTGGGACATAAAAATGATAAAGACTTTTATTCATTCCAGATTTTACGTGACTTGGATAAAAAAGGGCATGATATCTTGTGTCCGCATAATCTGAAACTAAATTGATAACATCAATTGTTCTATTGAGGAGTTCTTTATTGAGATTAAAGTTAGCTCCCCCTCTGACTTGAAGTTTTTCAAGGTAAGCCAGATGAAGCTTAGTCGCTGAGGTATCTTGAAAAAGGGCAGAAATCGCCTTGGAAGTATCAAGAGGGCCTTCAAAATAGGTTAAACTGAAGTCCCAAAGATTAAATTCTTTCTCCATCCCAAGTAAGTAACCGTTAAGTTTAGATTGAAGGTCATTGAGATAGATTGTGGTACCTTCATCGGAAAGTGCTTCTATGAGATTTTTCTTAAACGCGACAAATAAAAACTCTCTAGGTGTGTATACTTGCTTCACTGGTTCGGCGTCAGGCGGGAAGTAAATATCTGAATCAAGAAGTTCAATCATTCGATCAACACCATCTTGGCAGGCATAGATGTCAAAATCTGTAACCAAAAAGTCGCTGCAACGCTTCGCGATTAAGCTAAAGAAAGCAAAATTCTTTATCCCTTGGTTCTGTGCTAAATATTGAATAATTGGACTTACTTGATGTATTGCGTTTTCTGCTCGGGCAAGCGGGGAAAGAGAAACAATGAGACCTAAAAAAAGGAGTTTCATATTTTTCATATCCGACAAGGCTAGTCTGAAAAGGGGGGCCGGTCAATCGATAAGAATTTTGCAGCGAGTAATATAATTCAACTTATTATTTTTCCAAGGATTAGCATTTTCACTAACTCCTTTTTCGGAATATAATCATACTCATCAAAAAACCTATAAATTTGAGTTTAAATTATGACTATTTCCCATGATTTTTCTTATGTGTCCTCTTCAGACAATGCCTACATTGACAGTCTTTATTCAGATTATCGAAGAAATCCAGATTCAGTTGATGGATCTTGGAGACAATTTTTTAAAGGTGTAGAGTTTGCTTTAGGTCAACCGCAAGTTCAGGTTGAAACTACCGGATCTGTCTCCACAAATTTAGGAAAGGAATTCAAAGTTTATAGACTCATTGAAGGTTACAGGGCCCGTGCTCACCTTATCTCTACGACAAATCCTATTAGAGAAAGAAAAAATCGTTATCCTCATCTTGAACTTGAAGATTTTGGACTTAAGACATCTGATCTTGAAGAAACTTTTGTTATTGGGGAAATCGTTGGAAAACCCAATGGAAAATTAAAAGATATCATTTTTCATCTTAAAGATTTGTACTGCGGGAATATTGGTGTGGAATTTATGCACATCAATGATGTTGAAGTCCGTGATTGGTTTCAACAAATTTTTGAAAATGGTCCTAGAACTAAAAACTTTACCATCGAAAAAAAGAAACGCATCTTAACAAAGCTCAATGAAGCTGTTGCTTTTGAAAATTTTTTACACACAAAATATGTTGGTCAAAAAAGATTTTCACTTGAAGGTGGTGAGAACACCATTGCGGCACTTGATGCGATCATTAATTCTTCAGCAAATCATGGCGTTGAAGAAGTTGTTATTGGTATGGCCCACCGTGGGCGCCTTAACGTACTTGCAAACATCATGGGCAAAACTTACGAATATATTTTTAATGAATTTGAAGGTCAGGCAACTCCTGATTTAACAATGGGTGACGGAGATGTGAAGTATCACATGGGTTACTCGTCTCATATTACAACGAGTGGTGGGCATAAAGTTTACTTAAAACTAATGCCAAATCCTTCTCACTTGGAAGCCGTTGATGCCGTTGTTTTAGGTTTTTCACGTGCTCAAGGGGATTCAATTTATAATGAAGATCCTACTAAAATTTTACCTATCATCATTCATGGAGACGCTGCTGTTGCCGGGCAAGGAATAGTTTATGAAACAGTCCAGATGTCAGGCCTTCGTGGGTATAATGTTGGGGGAGCAATCCATTTTGTCATTAATAACCAAATCGGTTTTACCACTGATTTTGATGATGCACGTTCATCTATTTATTCAACATCTATTTCAAGAGTCCTAGAGGTTCCTGTTATTCATGTGAATGGTGATGATGCAGAATCGGTTGTTTATGCAGTTGAGCTGGCTTCTGAGTTCAGAGCAAAATTTCATAAAGACATTTTTATCGACATGGTTTGTTACCGCAAACATGGACATAACGAATCTGATGAGCCTCGTTTTACACAGCCCTCATTTTATAAATTGATTTCTCAGCATTCTAATCCTCGCGAAGTTTATAAAGATAAACTTATTGAAGGAAAGCAAATTGAGGCGCAGCTTGCTGTGCAAATGGAAGAGCAGTTTAAGAATTTACTTCAAGACCGCTTCAATATGGTTAAGCAAAAACCCCTTCCATATCTTTACCAAAAACCAGAAGAGCAGTGGCAGTCTTTTCGACGTTCAACTCCAAAAGACTTTGATTATTCTCCCAAAACTTCAGTTACTAAAGATGTCATGGAGAAAACACTAAAGGCCCTCACAACACTCCCAGCAAACTTTAAGCCGATTCAAAAAATTGAAAAGCTTCTTGAAGAGAGACAAAAGCGCTTTGCAGATGACCAATTTGACTGGGCGATGGGCGAGCTTATGGCCTACGGATCACTTCTTCAGGAAGGGATTACTGTTCGTATGTCAGGGCAAGACTGTATTCGAGGAACTTTCTCTCATCGTCACGCCGGTGTCGTAGATGAAATCAATAATACTCGTCATTTGTTTTTGACCAATGTTGCTGAAAAGCAAGGTAAGTATAAAGTCTATAACTCACTTCTATCTGAATATGCTGTTCTTGGATTTGAGTATGGTTACTCACTTGGCTCTCCCGCTTCTTTGAATATCTGGGAAGCTCAGTTTGGAGATTTCGCCAATGGGGCGCAAACTATCATTGATCAATTCATCTCATCTGGTGAGTCTAAGTGGCAAAGACAAAGTGGTGTTGTCATGATGCTTCCACATGGTTACGAAGGACAAGGGCCAGAACACTCAAATGCTCGTCCTGAAAGATTCCTCCAACTCGCCGCTGAGTGGAATATGGTTGTCGCTAATTTAACGACACCTGCGAATATTTTCCACATTCTTCGTCGTCAGGTTAAGTGGGATTTTAGAAAGCCACTTATTATTTTCACACCGAAGTCTCTTTTGAGACACCCTGAATGTATTTCAACTCTTAAAGACTTCACCGAAGGATCTTTTCAAGAAATCATCGATGATTCATCTGTTAATGCTAAAGATGTTAAGCGTCTTATTATGTGCACAGGAAAAATCTTCTTTGATCTCAAAGCAAAACAACAAAAAGATAAGCGCAAAGACGTGGCCATTGTTCGTCTAGAGCAACTTTATCCGATGCCTGAAGAACAAAGCTGGAAACTTCTAGAGAAGTATAAGAGTGCTGAGAAAGTGTGGGTCCAAGAAGAACCTAAGAACATGGGAGCATTCACCTTCCTTCGTCGTTATGTTCAGTTTGATGATTTTAAACTACTTGCTCGTAAATCTTCGGCTTCACCGGCCACAGGTTACGCAAGTGTCCATACCGCTGAACAAGCTAAGATTGTGAATGGCGCTTTTGCTGAGAAAATTGAAGCAGTTTAAAAAAAGATTTAAGAAAGGATAAGTTATGGTTGATGTAAAAGTTCCGAGTGTAGGTGAGTCCATTTCTGAAGTAACAATTGCTTCATGGTTAAAAAAAGATGGTGATATGGTAAAGCTTGATGAAGCCATTTGCTCCATTGAGTCTGATAAGGCAACCCTAGAGATTGCTGCACCAAAAGCAGGGAAATTAAAAATTCTTATTAAAGAGGGTGAGACGGTTGCTATTGGAGTTAAAGTCGCTGAAGTCGATGAGACTGCCACAGCATCTTCTGCAGCTTCTATATCGGTAGCCGCTCCTGTTGCAACAGCTGCTCAAGAATCTAAATCCTCTGTTGATAAAAATTTTCCTTCTCCCTCTGCTGCAAAAATTCTCGCAGAGAAAGGGGTCGACGCCTCAGCTGTTCAAGGAACTGGCAAAGATGGGCGAATCACTAAAGCGGATGCTTTGGGAGCATCAGCTACTCCAGCTACAGTTTCAACTGACTCTTCCCTTAAGTCTCTTGCTCAACAAACGATCGCCTCATCCTTTTCGAGAGAAATTAAGCGCGAAAAGATGTCTGGTCTTCGTAAGACAATAGCAACCAGACTTGTAACTGCAAAAAATACCACTGCCATGCTAACAACCTTTAATGAGGTTGACATGAGTGCAGTCATGGAAATCAGAAAAAAATATAAAGATGCTTTCAAAGAAAAGCATGGTGTAGGCTTGGGGTTCATGAGTTTTTTCACTAAGGCCTGCACGAACGCTTTAAAACAGTTTCCAGCTGTCAATGCAATGATTGACGGCAATGAGCTTGTTTTCCATAGTTATGCTGACGTCGGAGTGGCCGTTTCTACTCCTAGAGGTTTAGTCGTTCCTGTGATCAGAAACGCAGAATCAATGGGACTTGCTCAAATTGAATCAAAAATTATTGAACTTGCTGGTCGTGCGAAAGATGGAAAGCTTTCTATTGATGAAATGCAAAACGGTACCTTTACGATAACGAACGGTGGGATCTTCGGCTCTATGCTTTCTACTCCTATTATTAATATTCCACAGTCTGCTATTTTAGGAATGCATAATATTGTTGAAAGACCAGTCGCTGTTAATGGCCAAGTCGTCATTCGGCCAATTATGTATGTCGCACTTTCTTACGATCACCGAATTATCGATGGCCGTGAATCAGTTTCATTTCTTAAATCCGTAAAAGAGCAACTTGAGGATCCTTCACGTATGCTTCTTGATCTTTAATTAGGAATACATTTATGGAACAGTTTGATGTTGTTGTTATAGGTTCTGGACCAGGCGGCTATGTAGCTGCTATTCGTGCTGCTCAATTGAATTTTAAAGTCGCCATTATTGAAAAATACAAAACTCTTGGTGGTACATGTCTGAATGTAGGATGTATTCCTTCAAAGGCATGGCTTGATTCATCTGAGCGCTACTTCGAGACTGTTCACTCACATGATGTGCATGGAATTGAAGTGAAAGACGTAAAACTTAATCCGAAGAAGATGAGTGAACGTGTCCAGAAAGTGGTGAGCGAGATCACTGGTGGTGTGGCTTTTTTAATGAAGAAGAATAAGATAACAGTATTTCAAGGTCATGGATCCTTCAAAGATAAGCATACTATTCAAATTAAAACAGAGACAGGGATTCAGGAAATTAAGGGCAAAAATATAATAATTGCGACTGGATCTAAGCCATCAACTCTTCCAAACGTCAAAATTGATAAAGAGCGCATAATTACATCTACTGAAGCATTAAAGCTTCAAGAAGTGCCAAAGCATATGATTGTTATTGGTGGTGGAGTTATTGGTCTTGAAATGGGTTCTGTTTTTAAACGTCTTGGCGCAAAAGTTTCTGTTGTTGAGTTTGCTGATTCAATTATTGGCGCTATGGATTTAGACCTTGGTAAAGAACTTCATAAAGTTCTTAAAAAAGAAGGGATGGAGTTTTATCTTGGACATGGTGTGACTGAAGTTGCTCGAAAAGGCGGCGAAGTTATTGTTAAGGCCAAAGCAAAAGCTGACAACTCAGAGATTGAACTCGTTGGTGATTATGTTCTTATGGCCGTGGGTCGAAGACCTTTTACCGAGGGGCTTAATCTTGATAGCGCCGGACTTAAAATAGATGAAAGAGGCCGCATACCAGTGAATGATCATCTTCAAACGACTGAGCCTCATATATACGCTATTGGTGATGTCATTAAAGGTGCAATGCTTGCTCACAAAGCCGAGGAAGAAGGTGTTTTCGTGGCCGAAGTTATCGCAGGTCAAAAACCTCATATAAATTATAATCTAATTCCAGGTGTTGTTTATACTTGGCCAGAAGTTTCTGGCGTTGGTCTTACAGAGCAAGAAGTAAAAGCAAAGGGGATCGAGTATAAAGTTGGAAAATTCAGCTTTGTGGCGTCTGGAAGAGCAAAAGCTTCCAATGAGAAAGATGGTTTTGTTAAAGTGATTGCTGATAAAAAAACGGATGAAGTTATTGGCGTTCATATGATTGGCCCAAGAACAGCAGACATGATCGGTGAAGCTGTTGTCGCCATGGAATTCAAAGCTTCTGCTGAAGATATCGGTCGCATTTCCCACGCACATCCAACCTACTCTGAAGCCCTTAAAGAAGCGTCATTAATGGCATGGTCTGGTAAAGCGATAAACGCCTAAAAATTAGTTTTTGAGTTTTTTAAGTATTGTGACGGATGAAGAAATTTAATTTCTTTGTTCGTCATTTTTCTTGGGGAACTTATATCTTCAACTCGATCATTTATCGTAGTCGTTTCATTTGAATGAAGAATCTCAGAGTCTTTTTTCTCATATTGAATGTATTGAGTTGCCAGTACAGCTCCCTTTTCAACATAAGCACTTGAAGTATCTTCAAGATTATTTCTTGAGACAGTGAATTTCGCATCCACTGCTTCAAAAAGTGCACCTGCGCTTTGGACTACGACCCTATTGAGGAAGGACATTTTATCAGTGCTTGAAATGAGCACTTTAAGTGAGCCCGTGAAAAGGGATATTTTAAGTGTCTTAGACTCTGGCAGATATTCTAATGCAACTTTTGATCTTGGGCTAAGCCTTAACCAACCCTCATTATTTAAATTTGCCGTAAAATATGAGTCATCTTGAGTAAGGTATGATCCCTGAGTGGTTAAACTATCTTTTTTTGATATGGTTGAAACCTTTCTTAGACCAGTAAAATTAAAGTAGGTCACTTCTCCTGAAATCTGGGTGAATTTTCCAACCAAATGAGTATTCGCATGGACCTTGAAAATGGGAAGACTAACCAGCAGGATTAGGCAGCAGAATTGAATTCTTGAGGCTGACTTTGTTTCTTTTTTTGTTCTACCCATTCTTTAATTTTATCTGCATCGTCCACAAAGTAAAAACCATATTTTTTTCCTCTTATAGTTTCAATTTGCAGAGTCGAGAAATTTGAACCTGGATCATTAACATGAATTGATTTTATTTCTTGATAAGAGATTTCTTTTGCATAGCGGAGCCAGCTCACGGATATAGTGAGTTGATCTTTTGAAAAATTTACGACATGAGTCAAGTCATATGTAATAAAGCCCAAAATCATCAAAACGAGGCAAGCACCTAGTAGGAAAAGTCCATTTTTTGCAAATTCTTCAGGACCATGACTCATAATGAAATAACATTGTATTCCATAGGCGAGGACAAGTAAGGGGACTACCCTTACCATGTGGTCTAAATGCTTCTCTCGGCCGATTCTAAATTCTTCTTTTGTCATATTTCAGTACTCCCATTGACCTATTCGGCTTCTATAAAGAAATTTTCAAGGTGTTTTAATCTTGATTGATTTAGTACGGTGCGGAGTGATTTCATACCCCCCCTTTTTAGGCCTTTCCCTTTGTCGATTTCCTCTAAGAGCGATACAATAGGCCATTATTTTTTTTAACCTTTAGGAGTTCAAAGTGTCAGAAAAGAGGCTGGATTCTTTTAAAACCCGTAAATCACTTCAAGTTGGGAAGAAGTCGTATGAGTACTTCTCACTTAAGGCCGCTCAAAATGCTGGAGTAGGCGATGTTGATAATCTTCCTTATTCATTAAAAGTTTTAATGGAAAACCTTCTTCGAAATGAAGATGGCTTTACTGTTTTTGGCGATGACATAAAAGCGATGGGTGAGTGGACAAAAAATAAAAAATCAACTCGCGAAATTAACTACTATCCTGCGCGAGTTTTAATGCAAGACTTTACTGGTGTTCCTGCAGTAGTTGACTTGGCCGCGATGAGAGATGCCATGAAAGCTGTGGGCGGTAATCCTCAAAAGATTAATCCTCTTGTTCCAGTTGATCTTGTTATCGATCACTCATTGATTGTTGATTACTTCGGTAACAAGGAAGCTTTCGAAAAAAATAAGGCCCTAGAATATGAAAGAAATGCTGAACGATACAACTTTCTTAAATGGGGTCAAAAAGCATTTCAAAACTTTCGAGTAGTTCCTCCTGGAACAGGAATTTGCCACCAAGTAAACGTTGAATATCTTGCCCAAACTGTTTGGACGAAAGAAGAAAACGGGAAGACACTTGCCTATTGTGACACTTGTGTTGGAACAGATTCTCATACCACAATGGTGAATGGTCTTTCAGTTCTTGGATGGGGTGTTGGTGGTATTGAAGCCGAAGCAGCGATGCTAGGTCAGGCCGTGACAATGCTTATTCCTGAAGTTATTGGTTTTAAATTTACTGGCAAAGTGAATGAAGGTGTAACAGCTACTGATATTGTTCTTACTGTGACCAATATGCTTCGTAAAAAAGGCGTTGTGGATAAATTTGTTGAATTCTATGGTCCAGGTCTAAAAGATATGACTCTTGCTGACCGCTCAACAATTTCAAACATGGCCCCTGAATACGGAGCCACTTGTGGCTTCTTCCCTGTGGATGAAAAGACAATTGATTATCTTCGATTCTCTGGGCGTGATGAAGATCGTGTTCAATTAGTTGAAGCTTACGCTAAAGAGCAAGGGTTCTGGAGAAATGATACAAAAGATCCTATCTACACTGATTCTCTTGAACTAGATTTAGGAACTGTCGTTCCCTCTCTGGCAGGTCCAAAGCGTCCACAAGACAGAATCTCTCTTACAGACGTTTCAAGTGGCTTCATGAAAGATCTAACTTCTGAAGCTGGTTACAAAGTGAATTCAGACGATGTAAACAAAACTCAGGCCGTTGATGGGAAGAATTTCACACTCACTCACGGTGATGTGATGATCGCTGCGATTACTTCTTGTACCAACACTTCTAATCCATCTGTTCTTATCGGAGCGGGTCTCGTTGCTAAAAAAGCAAACGCTCTAGGCCTAACAGTTAAGCCATGGGTTAAAACTTCACTTGCTCCGGGCTCTCAAGTTGTTACTGATTACCTTGAGGCTGCAGGTCTTCAAGGAGAGTTAAATAAGCTTGGATTTAATCTTGTGGGTTATGGTTGTACAACTTGTATTGGAAACTCTGGTCCAATTGCGACTGAATTTTCTAAAACTATTAAAGATGGAAATCTTGCCGTTGCAGCTGTTCTTTCTGGAAACAGAAACTTTGAAGGACGCGTATCACCTGATACAAAGGCCAACTATCTTGCTTCACCTCCATTGGTTGTTGCCTATGCTCTTGCTGGAAATGTGAAACTTGATCTTTCAAAAGATCCTATTGGCAAAGACTCAAAGGGGAACAATGTTTTCCTTAAAGATATTTGGCCTACTTCGCAAGAAATTCACGATGTGATGGCAAAAGCTATTACTCCGGCGATGTATAAGTCCCGCTATTCAAATGTGTTTGCAGGTGACTCTGATTGGCAAAAAGTTCCAGTTAAAGAAGGCGAAACATTTGCGTGGGATTCAAATTCAACTTACATCAATAACCCTCCTTACTTCAAAGGAATGAAAAAAGATCCTGAAGCTGTGAAGGATATTGTTGGTGCAAATGTTTTGGGTCTTTTTGGTGACTCAATCACTACAGACCACATTTCTCCTGCTGGTTCATTTAAACCTGAAACTCCTGCAGGTGCTTATCTCGTTGGTCGCGGTGTAAAACCTGCTGATTTTAATCAATATGGTGCTCGTCGTGGACATGATGAAGTTATGACTCGCGGAACTTTTGCTAATATTCGTCTTAAAAATGAAATGGTGAAATCTGGCAAAGAGGGTGGCTACACGACTTACATTCCTACAAGCGAAGAAACCACAATTTATGATGCTTCCATGAAATATCAAGCTGCTGGTAAAGGACTCGTTGTTTTCGCTGGAAAAGAGTATGGCACAGGATCCTCACGTGACTGGGCCGCAAAGGGTACTCGCCTTCTTGGAATTAAGGCCGTTGTGGCCGAAAGCTTTGAGCGTATTCATCGCTCTAATCTAATTGGTATGGGTGTTATTCCTTGTGTATTCACCGAGGGTCAAACTCGAAAATCTCTTAATCTAGATGGAAGCGAAGAAGTGACCATTCATGGTTTAACTGAGATGAAGCCAAAAGCAGTGCTTGAAGCTGAAATCAAACGCAAGAATGGAGAAGTGACAAAGGTTAAGCTTCAATCACGTATTGATACGGCCAATGAGCTTGAGTATTATAAAAACTCGGGAATTCTTCATTACGTTCTAAGAAAATTAAACGCATAAATTTTTAGTAGGGTCTGTTTTATTAACAGACCCTACTGGCTCTTTTAACAAGGTTTATAATGAACAGCTTTAAACCTAAATACGCCCTCATCACTGGTGCAAGTTCTGGAATTGGTCTTGCCATGGCCAAGTCTTTGGCCTCCAAAGGTTTAGATTTACTACTTGTTGCCCGCAGGCTTGATCGACTGGAGCAATTAAAGTCAGACTTACTCAAAGAATTTCCAAAATTAAAAATTGATATTATAGATTCAGATATTAATGATAATACTCTAGCTCAAAGAATCGAAAAAGTTTCTGGCGGGAAGATAGATATTCTTATTAATAACGCTGGGCTTGCCCTTGGAAAAGAGACGATTGAAAAATCATCTTTTTCTGACTGGGAGCAAATGATCTCAACCAATGTGGTGGCAAATTTTAAAATGGTTCACCTTGTTGTCCCTTGGATGTTACAAAATGGTGGTGGAGATATTATTAATCTTTGCTCTGTGGCCGGGATTCATACTTATCCTGGCGGAGCCGTTTATTGCGCCACTAAGCATGCCGTTCATGCCTTCACAAAAGTTCTTCGCGAAGAAACCTGTGGCCGCAATCTTCGTGTGATGCAGATTTCTCCAGGCATGGTTAATACTGAATTTAGCACTTCACGCTTCAAAGGTGATAAGAATCAAGCCGATAAGGTTTATGAAGGAATGACTCCGCTTATGGCGGAAGATATTTCTCGAATGATGCAGTTTATGCTGGATCAGCCACGGCACGTTGTTATAGATGAAATTATTACGATGCCAACTGATCAAGGTTCCCCAACCACAGTATTTAGGAATTCGAAGTGAAAGTTATTGAAGCGATTTGTGCCACTTCTCAATTTGTTGAAAGAAAACAAATCCTCTTTAACGATGAAACTGGTCTTATTCATGAAGTTGGAGAGTTAAAAATACCACGAGAAGGTGTGGACTATTTTTTTGATGACTCTTGTTTACTTTTTGCCGGAATGGGTGATGTCCACATTCATGCCCGAGAAGATGTTTCTGGAAAAAATAATTACAAAGAAGATTTCTTTTCAGCGTTTGAGGCCATGAAAAATGGGGGACTCACTCATGCTGGTGATATGCCAAATAATCCTATCCCACCGATTGATAAACATAGCTATGAAAGCAAATTTGACTTGGCCGCCAAGAAGGCCAAGGGATGCATATGGCTTTATGCTGGAATTGGACCTGGTACAAGACCATTACCTTACGCTATTCCTTACAAAGTCTATATGGGCCCTTCAATTGGAGAGCTCTTCTTTAAAGATTTAAAATCTCTTGATGAAACACTCTCTTACTATCAAGGACAGTCTGTTAGCTTTCATTGTGAGGATCCAGAGATTTTGGAGAGTCACAAAGCAGAGTTGCACCATCATCAGAGAAGACCTGTCGAAGCAGAATCAATTGCTACTCGAGATGCATTATCACTTATCGAAAAATATAAACTCAAAGGTAAGCTTTGCCATTACTCATCTGGTGAGGGGCTCAAGCTCATTCGAGAAGCGCGTAAGCGGGGAGTAGAAGTTGAGATTGAGGTCACCCCGCAACATCTTTATTTTGATCTCGAACATATTAATCCAGATGATTGGAATTCTTTTCAGATGAATCCGCCCATACGTTCTTCTTGGGATCGAGAAGCATTATTAGGTGCTTTGCGAATGGGTGAGATCCAGTATTTAGCTACAGACCACGCTCCTCATACAACTGAAGAAAAAATAAAGGGCACATCAGGCTTAACTGGACTTGATACTTACGCGACATTTGTCTCCTGGCTTTTAGATCAAGGGATTGGCCCTCAGCTCTTGGCAAAAGTTTCTGCAGAAAATCCAGGTCAATTTTTTAATCGATTTCTTGATTCCTGGAGTATGCTTTCTCATCAAAAGGGAATTTATGGCAAAGGGTTTGGATTTTTGGATCCTGGTTATCGTGCAAATTTCACAATCATTAAACGTCACGATCCTTTTCTAGTGACGAAAAATAATCTTAAAACAAAGGTTAAGCATAATCCTTTTCTTGGAGAAACTTTTCCTGGACGACTTGAGGCCCTCTTCATTGGTGGGAAAAAAATATGAAAATATCCTTTTTTTTAATAGGAATGATCTTCTTTGGACTTGTTGGTCTTCTGGCTTGGTGCAGTTTCCCTTGGAGCTTGAAAGAGAAAAGAGTGATTTCAGAAATTTCATATATCGAACCAGAGGGTATGGTAAACAATGAAGAGTTTCCTTCAGTAATTAAAATTCAAACTTGGAATCTTGGTTTTCTATATGGAGAAGGATCTGAAGGCACAACTTATATTCACAGAGATAAAAAATTCTACGAAGATAAACTTTCTCAGCTTGTATTAGAAATCAAGGCTTCTTCCCCCGATGTCCTTTGCCTTCAGGAAATTGATTTTGAATCATTTCGATCAGCAAAAATTAATCAAGCGAAGTACCTGGCCTTGAGGGCAAACTATCCTTATGTTGCAGAAGCTGTCACTTGGGATGCCAATTATATCCCTTTTCCTTATTGGCCTATTTCTAGAAATTTTGGCGCAATGAAATCTGGTGGAGCGGTTCTCAGTAAGTATCCAATCATTTTAAATGAGGTTGTGTTACTAAAAAAACCTCTTAGTAATCCATGGTGGTATAACCTATTTTATCTTCATCGTTATTTCCAGAAAGTACAAATTCAGTTTGGTGAAAAAAAGATTAATTTAGTTAATGTGCATCTTGAGGCTTTTGATAAGGACGATCGAAAATTGCAAATAGAATCCCTTGTAAAAATTGTAAAGGATGAAAAATTGGACATCGTTGTAGGGGACTTTAACATGCTTCCTACGAGTGCAATTAAAAGATCAAAGTTTCTTAATAGTGATGATAATTATGAGAATGATTCAAGTTATGAATTGATGATGAAATCAAATCTAGCTGAGGTTATTCCTGATGAGATCTATGCCAAAAACGAATCGATGTATTTTACTTATCCATCATCGCTTCCAGATCGACGACTAGATTACATCTTCTATGAAAAATCCCTTAAAATGATAAGGGCCGAGGTTTTACCCTCGGCCCTTTCAGATCATTTACCCCTTAGGGCAAGTTTTCAAATTGGTGTACCTAAATTTAGTCCATATTCACAATAATTTTTTGTCCAGGATAAATCGATTTTCTTTTAAGTGCATTGAGTTTAATCAATGATTCAACTGTCAGATTAAAATCCTTAGCAACTTTTGATAATCGGTCACCACGTTGAACAGTATAAATACCTTTTTGAGTGTTTGGAAGAACCAGTTTTTGACCTACAAGAATTCTTTCCTTCTTGAGATTGTTTGCCTTTTTGATTTTGGAAATTGGAGAGTTAAAAAGGCGAGCAATATCATTTAGATTATCTCCTTTGCTTACCTTGTAAATAATAGGTTTATTAGTGATTTTCACTTTTGGGGTGTCTTGAGAGTCACTTAATGAAATAGTCTGTCCAACTCTAATCTTTGTTTTCCAAGAATTAAAATTATTGAAATTTGCAATCGCTCTTGGTGAGAGTTCATACTTTCTAGAAATGGACATGATTGTCTCGCCATTTTTTACTTTATGAAAATTTGGGCGATTTAGGGCCGTACGACGATTAAGTTCTTTTCTTGATTCTGGCTTGCCTAGCTTAAATGTTGGCTGACTTGTTGCAACTTCAGTTGGGCGAAGTTGATCAAGATCATAAGCATATTTTGATTTTGGAATGCGAAGCATGTACGTTCCTGCAAAATGGCGTGGAGTACTTGCTCTTCTGAGTTCAGGATTAAGTTTCTTTAAGAGCTTTAAGCTCACATTGAGTCTACTAGAGATGGTACTAAGAGCAACATTCTTTTTTACTGGTGTTAGTTCTGTAAGATCAAAAAGACGATGCCTCTTTTCTGGAATATTAAAGCCATAGGTCTTTGCATTATTTACGATATGCATTGCAGCCAGAACTTTAGGCACATAGTTAATGGTTTCAGATGGAAGCTGTTTGTTTTTAGATAGCTTGTAGAAGTCTCTTGTTCCAAACTTCATAATACGTCTAATCATTCCATTTTCACCTGCATTATAAGCAGCAAGAGCTAGTTCCCAGCTTGAGAAAATATTATGAAGGTCTTTAAAGTATTGAGCAGCTCCATGTGTTGCCTTGAACAAATCTTGTCTCTCATCAAGTTCATGAGTGATTTTCATGCCATAGCGACGGCCAGTGGCCCTAATGAATTGCCATGGTCCTACTGCAGAGGCATGTGATTTTGCACCAAGGTAGTAGCCTGACTCAATAAGGCCTACGAAATAGAGTTCTTTAGGAAGTCCATAGTCTTGAAAGATTTTTTCAATGTGGTGACGATATTCTTCGCCATTATTAATAAATCGCTGAAAACGATCGCGATTTTTTTTGGTAAAGTAATCAACCCAGAATTGCATGCGTTTAGTATTTTTTTTAGTTAAGAAATCTCTTGAGTACGGAATAGCATCGGACTCTGATCCAGGAAGTTCCATGTCAATTTCAGCACTACCAATTTCTTGCGTGATTTCTTTGTCGTCGGCATTTGCCTCTGCCAATTCGTGGGTATATTCACCTTTGGCAGGTTTTCTTAAGAGAACATCATCTTTTTCAAGTTCAATTGTTTCGTTCACTGTTACAGTTTCAGAAATAGGATTGTGTTTAGCATGCCTCTTAATCTGACCGCAGCTTATAAGCGGTAAAAGAGAGAGAGAAACAGTAAAGTAAAAAGAAAACTTCTTCATGAAATGAACCTCACGCGATATGACATCATGTCGGACTATTTTTATTTTAACATTCCGTCGATTCATTGCAAGAATTCTCTACAGGAAAAATCATCCATTTTCTTTTTTTTTAATTCTCACTAAAATACCCCTATGACTGAGAATAATAAAAAAAATCCAACTATCATCGGCTTTAGGGAATGGATATCGCTTCCAGATCTAGAACTGGTTGCCTTGAAGGCCAAGGTTGATACTGGTGCAAAAACATCAAGTTTGCACGCGTTTGATATTAAACTAGTTAAAAGAAGTGGTGTAACCTTCGTAAAGTTTAAAGTTCACCCCATCCAAAAGAATTTAGATGTTGTTGTTGCTTGTAGTGCACCGTTGGTAGATCGACGAGTTGTTACAGATTCTGGAGGTCACAAAGAGCTTCGCTACGTTATCCATACGACCATTCAAATGGGACAATTAAAAAAAACCATTGAACTTACTCTTACAAATCGTGAAACAATGAAGTACAGAATGCTAATTGGGCGAGAGGCACTAAAGCAATTCTATATAGACCCATCACAATCTTACCTGTTAAGGAAAAACCTAAAACAGAAAAATTTCTTAAGAGACCTCAAGCAGTCTAAGTCCATTAAGAAGGAAAAAGACGTTTAAATATTTCTTCAATTTTGGCAGCAAGAATAAAATCATTTTCTAGAAGATTATCGTTGGTGTGGGTCCAGGTCTCAATATCACAGTGTCCCCATCCCAAGTGGATTTCAGGGTGGTGTTTTTCCTCTTCCGCTATCTTTCCAATTTCGTTTGTAAATTCAAGTGCCTTTTTAAAATTTTTAAATTTAAAACTTTTTCTTAGTCTTGATCCGTCTTGAGTGAGCTCCCAGCCATCTCCCAGAGTCGAAAGTAATTTCGTTTTTTCCTCCACAGAAATTGGGGGTATGTAGCTTGAGCAAGGAATGCATTTTTTGTCTTTAAGATCCATCTTTTTTCTCCTAGACTCGAAAAGTATCCTCTAATTTGCTGGAGTCGTAAATGCGTGCTTTTCTTTTATTATTATTATTAATTGTTGGTTGTTCCCATAAGGTCAATATTGTTTCTCCTGCTCCTCATTTTGATCGTTCAAAATATGATGCGAAAGCTTCAAAAGCGATGGTGGCAACTCAAGGCGAGGCTACATCAAAAGCAACACTTTCAATACTAGAGAAGGGTGGCAATATAATTGATGCCTTTGTCACGGCTTCATTTACTATCTCGGTTGAAAGACCTCATTCCACTGGTCTCGGTGGAGGTGGATTTCTTCTTTATTATCATCATGCAGAAAATAAAGTTTATGCATTTGATTTTCGAGAGGTTGCTCCTATTCTCTCAACTTCAGATATGTTTCTTACTAAAGAGGGAGAAGTTCAGTCTTTACTTTCACAAGAGGGGGCCCTCGCAGTGGCGACTCCAGGTTTAGTCGCCGGTCTGTTTGATATTCATCAACGCTTTGGCAGATTACCATGGAGTGAGATTATCGCCCCGGCCATCGATCTCGCAAGAAATGGCTTCCCTTTATACGACCATCTCCATACAGCACTCAAAGATCGCAAGCACCTTCTTGCAGCAGATCCCGAAGCTAGAAAAACTTTCTTGATGTCTGATGGCTCCGTCCCAAGAATGGGAACAGTCATTCGACAGGAAAACTTGGCCATGACCTTGGAAAAAATTGCAAACAAGGGACGAGATGGATTTTATAAAGGTAAGGTAGCCGAGGCCATTATTAAAACAGTACGATCAAAAAGAGGCATTCTTACTCTGAAAGATTTAAGAGATTATAAAATGAAAGAGCGAACACCCGTTTTTTCAAATTATAAAGGGCTTAAAGTTTTCTCAATGCCCCCTCCAAGTTCTGGCGGAATTCATGTCATACAAATTCTCAAAATGCTTGAGCCCCATCAGTTGAAAAAAATGGGTCCACAGTCTATTGAAGCTGTACATTTAACTGCAAACAGTATGCAAAGGGCCTTTGTTGATCGGGCCACTTATTTAGGGGATCCTGACTTTCAATCTGTGCCCGTTAAAGAATTACTAGATGAAAAATATCTATCTGCCCTTGCCAAAGAGATTAAGACTGAAAAAGCCATCAGGGCGCAAGATATCAAGCCTATTTCTTTACCTTATGAATCATCTGATACCACTCATTTTTCAATTGCCGACGGGGAAGGGAATATGGTTGCCTCAACCCAAACGATTAATGGTTGGTTTGGCTCAGGAGTAATAGCTCAAGGAACAGGTATTCTTTTGAATAATGAAATGGATGATTTTGCTCAAAAAGTAGGCGCCCAAAATCTTTTTGGTGCAGTTGGTGGAGGGCGTAATTTAGTTCAGGCAAAAAAGCGTCCTCTCTCTAGTATGTCTCCCACAATTATTACCAAAAATGATAAGCCATTTTTGGCACTTGGCTCTCCCTCCGGGACACGAATTATTACCTGTGTAGCTCAAACTATTCTTAATACTGTTGAGTTTGGCATGCCACTTTTTGAATCTGTTGCCGCAACTCGTATTCATCAACAGTGGTTACCTGACATTCTAAAAATCGAGGAGCCATTCTTATCAGAAAAAGTTGAGAAAAAGTTAAAAGTGATGGGTCACAATATTTCACATGAAAAATTAGGCTGCTCAATTCAGGCCATCAAGAGGGAGAACGGGCTTTGGTATGGCGTAAGCGATCCAAGGGGCGAGGGGTTGGCCATCGGTCTCTAGTTATTTATTCTTAATGAGTGTTGTATCCAAATGTTGCTGCCAGATTGCGCCTTTCGGTGCCGGAAGCATGGATTTATCAAATACTATCCCTTTGGATTTACCCATTTCAATAACTGAATAGTGTTTATCATTTTTTGCGTTATCTACCTTCTTATTTACCCATGTGAACATTAAGTCAGGGCTCCAGAAGAAAAGCTTCTTGTGTAATTCTTTTTCTGATGCCCATTTTGATGCATTCATGATGAGTTTTAAAAGGCTCACACCTTCAGGTTTTAAGGGAGGGCCAGCAAACTCAAGTGGTATATTCACGGTATGTGACCACGCATCTTTGAACTCCTGTTCCATCACCCCAGTCACTTCAACAAAACTCGCCCCAAACGCTGAGCAACCAGAGCCTTCAGCATATAGAGGTCGATTTGCTAGCCCATAATATCGGCCTACATTTTTCTCTCTATACTCTTTGAGATAATTAGAGGCTCGTTGGCATTGATCCATATTTAATTTGAAGCGGACAAAATTTAGTCGTTCACCCTTTTCAGAAAGGTCCCTGATTTCCTCTTCAGCTTCTTCTTTGTTTTCCAAAGTTCCATCAAAGCTATGATAAAGCACACCAAGTCCACGACTGTTGAAGACAACTTGTCTGATATAGTCGAAGTTTTTTCCCTTCATACCAGTGACTTGCTTCTCACCGGCGCACTCAAGCTCAACAAAAACATGTCCCATAAATCGAGATTGAAAGCTTATTTTATTCTTAATGGCCGACCAAGCTAGGCTCGATGGGGTGGTCCAGTCTATTCCCAGTGGTGAGGGAATAAAATAGAGAGTCATTTGCGTTTCATTAAATGCAAAGATTTGAGTTGAGTAAAGGGCCAAGAGGAGAATGAGCTTTTTCATGTTCATTATTCTTACAGAGATATGCCATGGGGGCAAAGGGAAAAATCTTTACAGAAAAAGCTTCCCGAGATTTTATAGATGAAAGGAATTTTTATGCCTAACCTCATGTTAATTGCGGTCTCATTTTTGCTGCCAATAATCATAATTTTGTCTGAAAAAAGATTTAAACTTATTGAATGGTTGAGTCCAGTTGTCTGTTGTTATGGAGCAGGAATTCTTCTGGGGAATCTTTTGGGCCCCATTTGGGATCCCAAGCTTGCTCGATCAATGTCTGAAATTAGTGTTTTGATGGCCCTACCTCTCCTTTTGTTATCGGTTGATCTTTTGGGGTGGTTCAAGCTTGCAAAGACAACGATTGTTTCATTTCTCATTCTGATTTTTTCAGTGATGATCGTTAGCTATTTTGTAGGGATTTATTATAAACATCACGATCCTGAAGTTTGGAAAATGGCCGGTATGCTTGTTGGAGTCTATGTAGGGGGAACAGCAAATTTAACTGCCATAGGTAAGATTTTGGGGGTCCGGGAAGATGTCTTTGTCATGCTTAATGCTGTGGACGTTGTCATTGGTGGGTTCTATTTGCTTTTTATCATGTCTTTTGGTGTAAAAATTCTGTCTCGAATTTTACCTGCTTTTGATCATAATAGTTCAAAAGAAGAAGATTATGATCTTATTCATTGGGGTCGTTTATCTTTAACCCAAAAGGCTCGCCACTCGCTTTTACTATTGATTCTTTCTGCATTGATCGTAGGTGTTTCAATTCTAGTTTCAAAGATTTTAACCGGCGAGGAAGTTCCTGGGATCATTATCCTCGGATTAACAACCCTGGCCCTGATGTTTTCTTTCAATCAAAAAATCAGGCACTTTGAAGGTTCTCAAGAGTTGGGACAATATCTTTTGTTGGTTTTTTGCCTGTCCGTGGGATCTCTGGCAAATGGCTCCCAGCTCATGTCCGGGAGCTGGTGGTATTTTCTCTTCTGTGGACTCATTATGTTTGGAAGTATTCTTTTACATTTTCTCTGTTGTTTTTTTCTGAAAATTGATAGAGATACTGCCATAATAACTTCGATGGCAGGAATTTTTGGGCCTGCGTTTGTCGCTCCAATGAGTCAGGTTCTCAAGAACCGGGCGATTTTAGTTTCTGGAGTGACTACAGGACTTGTGGGAATCGCTCTTGGGAATTTTGTTGGTGTAGCAGTGGCTTACCTAATTAAGTAAAAGGGGAAACAAAAGAAGATGAATTGGGAACTATTTGGAATCTCCCTCTACGTTTTATCAATGCTTTTTGTAGGCGTATGGGTTTCTAAAAAAATTAAGACTCAAGATGATTATTTTCTCGCTGGTCGCTCCCTAGGACCAGGTCTTGCCACATTCTCCATTTTTGCGACTTGGTTTGGCGCAGAAACTTGCGTGGGCACAGCTGGTGCCGTTTATCGTCATGGTCTATCTTCACTTCATGCAGATCCTTTAGGCTATAGTCTTTGTCTTCTTATTATGGCCATTTTCTTTTCAAGAGTTCTTTGGAGAAGAAAAATAACAACAATACCGGATCTTTTTCGTGAACGTTTTTCTCCCAACACTGAAAAACTCGCGGCTATTTTATTAATCCCAGGAAGTATTATTTGGGCTGCCGCTCAAATTCGTGCCTTGGGACAGATCATTCACTCTAATACTGATATCGGTGTCACCATGGCAGTCTCCGTCGCTGCTGGAGTTGTGATTGCTTATACAATGCTAGGTGGACTTTTAGCTGATGCCTATAATGATTTTATCCAAGGTATTGCAGTTATCGTGGGCCTATTTTTTATGTTGGGTGCTGTCGTTGTCGATTTAGGTGGGATTGGTCCAACTTTGGCCCATATTCCTTTAGATAAGCTTTCTTTTTCTACACCTGAAACAAGGCAGCTGGGTTTTCTTGGGAACTTAGAGCTTTGGATGGTTCCCATTCTTGGATCCCTGATGGCCCAAGAGCTTGTCTCTCGAGTGGTGGCCAGCCGATCTGAAAAAGTCGCTTTTAACTCTTCTTTAAGGGCAGCAGCCATTTATCTTATTGTCGGTCTTGTTCCTGTTTTTATTGGTCTCTTAGGAGTTCATTATTTTCCTAGTCTTACTGACTCAGAAACACTCATGCCTCTTTTGGCCAAGACTCACTTGAATTACGTTTTTTATATCATCTTTATTGGGGCGTTGGTTTCAGCAATCCTTTCTACAGTTGATACGACGTTACTTTCTTCTTCTGCACTGGCCAGCCATAACTTAATTTATCCAGCATTCCCGAGTCTCACAGAGAAGCAAAAAGTTCGTATTGCCCGAGGGGGCACACTTGTATCTGGTGTTATTGCCTATTTTATAGCTTTCTCTTCAGAGTCAATTACTGATCTTGTTGAAACTGCTTCAGGTATGGGAGGCCCAAGTATTCTTGTGATGACGATGATTGCTTTGTGGTCCAAAAAGGGAAGTTCAAAAAATGCAATTTTTGCTATTTTAATGAGTCTAGTGACATGGGCGATTGCAAATTATTTAACAGAGAGTAAGTTTCCCATCATTATGACTGTTGTCATCTGTGGCACAAGTTACTATCTCTCATTGGCATTTTTTAAGACGAATTCTGCCGAAGAGGTTATCGTGCCAGAAACCGCAGTTCCTGGCACAAGCAATTTGGATTAAGCGATTGTTGGGGCAGTAAAATCACGATCCATTACTGTCTTTCTTTTGTCTTCTTTGGCATTTTCAATAGCTTTAAGACAAATCGTTTGGACTCTATTTGTTAATTGATCAATCGCCTGAGCCGACGTTGAGAGTCCCGTCTCATCCTTAATCATTTTCTTTACTTTTGACGCAACAACCAAAGCTTCATTGATATTTGGATTTTCAATGTAGAGGTTAAAATCCTTGCCCATCACAGTTTTACGCCCAAGTTTTTGTGTATGAGTAGCTGCGTCACGGCAAGCTTTGATAATATCAGCGTTTAAGGGTTCAAAAAAACCTGCTGAAGTATTGAAATCTGCTTTCTCTTTGATAAATTTTTTAACTTTAGAGATAACTATAAGGCTTTCCATAGGGAGCTCCTTCATTGGATTTGTAGAAAACACGTTAACTATGCTTTAAAGGGGTCTTTTGGGCAAGACGAAATCTGTTACTTCAATATTAATTGTTCACTATACAAAGAAAGATTCCTGAGTTAATTTTTTTCAGCTTAAATTTAGCCTTTATTTCTAGGGATTTTCGAT
>CANHJD010000009.1 GCA_947461145.1 Bacteriovoracaceae bacterium | reverse complement strand
GCATCATCAGTCACACGTAGATTTGGAATATCTACGACAGGATTTGAAGAAAGTTTTTCAAGCATTTTTGAGATGATAAGCTCGCACTTATCTGAAACTTTCATTTTCTTCTCATCTGAAAGGTGTCTCTCTGAATTATAGGTAATAAAGACTTGGCGAATGAGTTCAATATTTTTAAGGAGCAATAGATTTGGAATTTTATCTTCATCATCAACGATGTCTAGCATGTTTAAGGTGGTCAAGAGATTAAGAACAGATTCTAATTTTGAATCCATAATCTGATAAAGATCATTCGTATAAAGAGTAAGAGTCCTGCGATTTACAGCGAGGGCTTGCCCTTTTACTTCTCCGTGAGTTTTGAAAACCAAAAATATGGTTCCAAGAATTCTCATCACCTCTATAGGCTTCATGAATTCGTAGGCACCAGCATTTTTACCATAAGAAGAGGTCTGATTATCTTCAAGTTCTTTGATTCTGAAATTTGCTTTTCTCAGTCGCCCTGCAAGAGTATTGATGATTGTTTTAAACCACGGATTTAAAGATTGCATGGTCTTTCCAAAAGCAAGGAAAGAAATTTCCACGACTTCAAGCGGTGTGATCGCAGCAGCAGAGCATGAGCGTCTTTTACCGGAACCATCTTCATCAAAATAGGCCATCTCTCCAATAACTTCACCAGCGCGAAGAACACCTATTTCAATAAATCCTTTGCCTTTAGGTTTAAATAATCTAATTTGGCCTTTCTGAATAATAAAAAGGGAATCGGCCAGATCGCCGTCATTAAAAAGCAGTTCACCCGTTTTAAGACTTCGTAATCCAGATTTTGCCTGAGTCCCCGTTGTCATTATTTAATTCTCTCAATGATAAGACTTAACGCTTCTCCGCCACCGATACATATCGCTGAACAGCCATACTTGGCCTTTTTCTTTTTCATCGCATTCATTAATGTCACTAGGATTCTTGCTCCTGAGCCACCAATAGGATGTCCAAGTGCCACAGCTCCGCCAAAGACATTTACTTTTGAATGAGGAATATGGCACTCCTTCATCGCAGCCATTGTGACAGCAGCAAAAGCTTCATTAATTTCAAAGAGATCAATTTGATCAATTGAAAGACCAGCTTTTTTTAGAGATTTATTTATTGCTTCAACAGGTGCAGTCGAGAACCAAGTAGGATTTTGTGCGTGAGAAGCGTAACCTAAAATTTTAAATTCTGCCTGGGAGGCGAAGGCATCTCCAGCAAGAACAACTGCTGCCGCTCCATCATTTATGGTTGAAGCATTAGCTGCTGTGATCGTTCCCTCTTTTTCAAAAGCTGGCTTTAATCCAGGCATCTTCTCAAAATTTGCCTTAAAAGGTCCTTCGTCCTCAGAAATATCCATAGTCCCACCTTTCGCAGGAACTTTAACGGCAACTATTTCTTCTTTAAAAATACCATCTTTAACAGCCGCTTGAGCTCTCTTAAAAGACTCAATTGCAAAAGCATCCTGCTCTTCTCGAGACATATTAAATTTCTTTGTGCACTCTTCTGCACAATTTCCCATCGCTCGATTTGTGTAGACGTCCCAGAGACCATCCCACTGCATGGAATCTTTCATTTCTGTTGGCCCATACTTGAATCCATTTCTTGAATTCATAAGCATGTGAGGAGCAAGGGACATATTCTCCATACCGCCAGCGACTACCACTTGGTTATCACCAGTCATAATAGAGCGAGCCCCCAAAATGACGGCCTGAAGACCTGAGCCACAAACTTTACCAACAGTAGTTGCAGGCACTGATTCAGAAAGTCCTGCTGCAAGAGTCGCCTGACGTGCAGGTGCTTGACCTACTCCCGAGGTAATAACATTACCCATAAAAACTTCATCAACTTTACTTTTTTCAATATTCGCTTTTTGAAGAGCACCTTCAATCGCTGTAGCACCAAGCTTTGGGGCTGACACCTGAGATAAAGATCCCATAAATGAACCGATGGGCGTGCGAGCACCACTTAGGATATAAACTGCCATTTTTTGATTCCTTGATAGAGAGAAAGATTGTCTTTCTTATTCGAATATTTTAATGAAGGGACATATAAATTACCACTAAATCTTATTATTGAGGCAGGTAGTCATGTTTGCTCGCAAATCAAGTTCCAAGAAAGGCAAGAGTGTTCCTCAAGATTGGCTTGAAAGCTTTTCACGCCTCCTAAATGAAAGCTACAAAACAGAATCTGAGGAGCAGAATAGATATTTTGATGTTTACGGTCAGATATATAAAGAAGAGCTCTTATTAGTAGTCTCTTGGCTATCAGAAAAAGATGAATATGCTGCCCCTATTGCCTGTTTCTTATCATGTGAACCTGAGCAGATGAATGATGAAAAGAAAGTAAAAGAGACTCAGGCGAATTTTATTGAAGTCGTGGGCCTCTTCTTTGATGAAATCTTTAGCTCAGAAGAGTGGAATGAATTTGAGCCTAATTGGCAAGAAGTACAATATAAGCAGCAGAATTATTTCTTTAAAATTTCTAGAGAAAACATCAATCTGACTTTAGACGCCAACAAACTTCTTGGAGACGAATTTTTAGAAGAAGAAGACGAATCGACAAATCATTAGCAAAAAAAAAGCCCCTCTTTCGAGGGGCTTTTTTTATTCGTCTTCGTATCTCATTGAACCAGAGATGGTTTCAATTCCGATGTCGTCATCAGAATCGTCATCGTCTGCCACATTTTCAAAATCTTCTTCTTCAAAATCAAACTCAGAAGTAATATTTAGTTCATTGAGAACTTTATAGAATTCTTTGTCGTCAGAAAGATCAGATAAAAGAGCTTCGATATACTTTGGAGGATATTTAGAAATGAGTTCTTCAATATATTCTTGAAGCTTGCCCTCTTTTAAAATCTCGCGTTTTTTCTGAATTGTTTTCTGATTCCTGATGTAGTGAAGGCGACAGTAACTTTGTGTCGTTCGGATGTTGTCACAGCCTTTTTCAATACACTCATCATTCTTTGGATCAATGAAAAAATCCATAGTTCCGATTGATTCAGCAATTTCTTTCCAATTAAAATGCTCTCTTAGCTCAGCAATCTCGTCAGCAATTTTGTTTTCAAGATCGGCCAGTATCGCATTGGTATATTTTTTTGTTGGCTTTGCCTCAAAAATATCGACTTGAACTTCATCTTCTTCGTAGGCTTTTTTTCCTGACTTTTTAGCGGCTTTAGATTTTTTATAATCTTCTTCAAACTCATCAATATCATCATCTTCATTTTTGCGAGCTGTACGCTCTTCACCAAATGCAGGTTCATCATCTGGTCCAAGCTCAATATCCTCATCATCATCTTCTTCAGAGGATTTTTTTCCACCCTTCTTAGCTTTTTTAGCATCTTCTTTTAGAGCTTTCGCCTGTAGTTTTGCTTTCTCTTTATCTTTTTGCGCCTGAAGCTTGGCTGCTTCTTTATCTTTCTTTTCCTGCTCTTTAGCTTTCTTCTTATCAGCTTCAGATTTAACCTTGTCCTTAGCTAAAAGAGCTTTTTGCTTTACTGCTTCTTTTGCAGCAAGGGCCTTCTCTTTTGCCAACATCGCCTTATCTTTGGAAGCCGAAACTTTTTTATCTTTTATTTCTTTTTCTTTTTGTTTTTTTAACTGCTCTTTTGAGAGGACTTTAGGCATAACTTTTTTTACAAGCTTGCCGGCAGACTTCATAACGGCTTCTTTAATTGATTTAGGGGCCGGTTTTACAGCTTTTTTGACAGGGGCTTTTTTTGCCATTTTAACTTCTTTTTTGGGAGCAGCTTTCGCAGGCTTTTTGGCTACAGTTTTAGCTACAGGTTTCTTAGCTGACATTTTAACAGCAGGCTTTTTTTTCGCCATGATTTTCTCCTCAAAAAAATAACCGAGTAAACAATTACAATCTATCCAACAAAATTAATGGATACACTAGCAAATGCTCCACTCATTGACGAGGGGTATTTAGTGAATTGCCTTCAATTCGTTGGCAGCAATCACCATCCTCTGTACTTCAGAGGTTCCCTCATAGATTTCGGTAATTTTGGCATCTCTGAAAAACCTTTCAACCGGATATTCTTTGGTATAACCATTTCCACCGCAGAGCTGAATAGCTTTAGTAGTCACCCACATGGCCGATTCTGAAGCAAAAAGCTTCGCTTGAGCGGACTCTTTTGAGTATGGCTGCTCTGCATCTTTCAAGGCAGAAGCATGATAGATAAGAAGTCTTGAGGCTCCAATTTTAGTACTCATATCGGCCAACATGAACTGAACCCCTTGAAGATCAGAAAGGGGCGCGCCGAATTGAACACGTTGCTTAGTGTAACGAATTGCATAATCAAAAGCTCCCTGAGCAATTCCCAGGGCCTGAGCAGCGATTCCAATTCTTCCACCATCCAATGTTGCCATGGCGACTCTAAAACCTTTTTCAAGATCACCAAGAAGTGCATCCTTAGGTACTTTCACTTTATCAAAGGCCAATTGGGCCGTGGAAGACCCTTTAATTCCTAACTTGTCTTCAATTTTAATAATTGAGAATCCTGGGGAAGAAGTTTCAACAATAAATACTGAGATTCCTTTATAGTCTGGCGTCTTTTTTGTTTTAGCAAAAACGATACAAACCGAAGCTTCTTTTCCATTAGTAATCCAGTTTTTTACACCGTTAATTTCCCAATGATCACCTTTATCCTCTGCAAATGTCGTTAACGATCCAGCGTCAGATCCAGCATTAGGTTCAGATAGACAGAAGCAGCCAATCCATTCTCCGGAAGCCATTTTTGGAAGATATTTTTGCTTTTGAGCTTCAGTACCAAAATTTAAAATTGGCCAAACTGCTAGAGAAGTATGAGCAGAAATAAGAACTCCGGTAGAGGCACAGTTGCGAGAAATTTCTTCTACAAGGATTGAATAAGACATGTAATCAAGTCCAGCACCACCGTACTCTTCCGGAACATAAGAGCCAAGAAACCCATTTTCAGCGAGCTTGCCAATAAGCTCTGGGGGTATTTTCCCTTCATGATCAATTTGCATTGCTAAGGGTGCAACTTCAGAGTCAGAAAACTTCTTAATCATGTCGCGAATTTCTTTATATTTATCATCAAGAATCATAGGATTTTTCCTTTAAATTGAGCTTTTCGTTTTTCTAAAAATGCAGTTGTGCCTTCGACCATATCCTCTGTTTGAAAAAGATCACCGAACATTTTTCTCTCTTCAATGAGTCCCTGACCCATAACAGATTTTGCTTTAAAAATAGCGACAGAAGAATTTTTTAATGTGGTTTTAAACCAGTTTTGCGCCTCACTCATAAGCTGAGCTTTATCGGCATAGACTTCAAGTGCAATTCCGAGATTTTTTGCTTCATCGCTAGTGACATTTCGACCAGAAAACATAATTTCCTTGGCCCGTCTTTCTCCCACAATTTTCATTAATCTTTGAGTTCCCCCAAAGCCAGGAATAAGACCAAGCTTTACTTCAGGCAAACCAAAAACAGCATTTTTTGAAGCAAATATAAAATCACAACTCATACTCATCTCAAATCCACCCCCAAGAGCAAAGCCATTCACACAAGCTATTGTCGGATAAGGTAAGCTTTCAAAACCCAAAGTAACGAGCTGGCCTAACTCAGAGAAGGCCAGGGCCTCTCCAGGCTCAAGTGGCGCCATTTCTGCAATATCCGCACCCGCAATAAAAGCCTTTTCCCCTTCTCCGGTAAAAATAAGCCCTCTAATAGGAGCAGATTTTAATTCTGTTAAAGCCCCCTTCAATTCTCTCAAAACCTGTATATTAAGAGCATTAAGCTTGTCAGGTCTGTTAACAACGAGAACTCCCACTTCATCAACAACACTAAAACTCAGTGTTTCAAAATTACTTATCATAAGTATGAAATCCTTTTCCATTTTTACGACCGAATCTTCCTGCAGCAACATACTGGCGAAGAAGTGGGCACGGACGATATTTAGTATCGGCCAAGCCATCATGAAGTACATTCATAATAGCAAGACACGTATCTAGACCAATAAAATCTGCCAACTCAAGTGGACCCATTGGTTGATTAGTTCCAAGCTTCATCGCCGTATCAATATCTTTAGCTGAAGCAACTCCTTCATAAAGGGCATAAACCGCCTCATTAATCATCGGCATGAGAATGCGATTAACAGCAAACCCCGGGTAGTCCTGTGCACGAACAAATGTCTTCCCCATTTTTTCTGAAACAGCAGCAACTGTATTAAAAGTCTCGTCAGAAGTTTCAAGACCACGAATTCCTTCAACTAATTTCATGACTGGAACAGGATTCATAAAATGCATTCCGGCGATTTTATCAGCACGCTTGGTGTTGGCCGCAATTTCTGTAATTGAAATAGAGGAAGTATTTGAAGCGAGGATCCCTTCTGGTTTAACAATTTCATCAAGTTTTTTAAAAATATCAAATTTAAGATCTCTTTTTTCAGTTGCTGCTTCTATAACAAGGTCACAATTTTTTAGGTCCGTTAATTCAAGAGTTGGTTTAATGCGTGCATAAGCCTTTCCTGCATCATCCGAACTCCATTTACCTTTTTCAGCACCTTTGTCTAACTGCGTCTTAATAAAAGAATGCCCGAAATCTAGAGAATTTTTAAAAGCATCAAAAAGAATGACCTCATATCCGGTCTGGGCCGCAACCTGAGCAATGCCTCTCCCCATCTGACCAGCGCCAACAATTCCAATGAGTTGTATGTTTTTCATAAGTTAAAGTCCCTGTTCCAAAAATAAAATAAAGTGCAAAAAAACTACCCCAACACTCGTCTTTTGCCAAAAGGTATGAGCTTGAATTTTAAACAATCTCCACCACAAGTCTTGCCATGAGGGATATAATTGGTTTATAACATCGCAATATTTTTCATGAACGACCATTAGGAGAATGAAAGTGGCCAATCACAAATCGTCAGTTAAAAGAGCAAAACAAGAAAAAAACCGTCGTATGACGAATAAGACAAAAACAGCTAAATCTCGTACAGCTGTAAAAGCTTTAAGAGAAGCAATTGCAAGTGGTGACAAAACTACTGCAAAGACCCTTCTTTCAAAAGCTCAGTCTCTTTTAGCAAAACTTGCTAAATCACCAGCAATGAAAAAGAAGACGGCATCTCGTAAGACAAGCCGCCTAACTAAAGCCGTAGCTGCTCTTAAATAATTTGCCAATAGGCACTTGATTAAATGAAAATTGAGCCCAAAGTATGAATAATACTTTGGGCTTTTTTATTTTTACGGAGATTTCATGAAATCATCAATACTTGTCCTTTTTGTTTCCCTTTTTCTTGTCTCATGTGGACTTCAATCGATTCCTACTGCAAATAATGCAGTTGAAGCAAGTTGGGCCGAAGTTCAAAACCAATATAAACGACGGGCCGACCTTATTCCTAACTTGGTTGAAACAGTTAAAGGATATGCGGGTCACGAAAAAGAAACTCTTGAGGGTGTCATCTCAGCAAGAGCAAAGGCGACTTCAGTCAATGTTGACGCTAAAGATTTAAATCCTGAAACGATGAAAAAGTTTCAAGCCGCTCAAGGTGAACTCTCTCAAGCTCTTGGTCGACTCATGGTTGTTTCGGAGAAATATCCTGACTTGAAAGCAAATTCAAATTTTCAAAGCCTTCAGGCACAACTAGAGGGAACAGAAAATCGTATTGCAATTGCTCGCAGACGTTATATTGAGACAATTCAAGAATTTAACAATCTCGTTACTGTTTTTCCAACAAGCCTAACAAATTCTATGGTTCATCACTTTGAGAAGAAGCCTCAGTTCACTGCAACTGAAGCTGAACAACAAACTCCTCAAGTAAAATTCTAGTGCGCGCCTTTTTAATATTCTTTTTATTTTTTTCCTTTTCTGTGTGGGGAGCTGAGATTCAGATCCCCGCCCTACGCTCGCCTGTGATGGATGAGGCGAACTTTTTATCAGAAGCGGAAAGAGAAGATTTAAGTCAACTTGCGTATGAGATCAATACTCATCAAGGACCTCAGATCACTATCTTTACGGTTAATGACTTGCAGGGAAACGAGATTGAGGAATTCTCAATTCGGGTTGGCGAGAAATGGCAGTTAGGTACAAAGGATAAAGATAATGGTCTGCTGATTGTTATCGCCAAGCAAGAGCGCAAAATGCGCATCGAAGTTGGAAATGGAATTGAGGGAGAAATAACCGATTACGAAGCGAATCAATACATCAATCAAGTTTTGAAACCCTATTTTAAAGAAGGTAAGTTTCATGCCGGATTGAGACTTGTCATGCAGGATGTAGCAAGTAAGTTCAATATACAATTGGAACAAGGTCAGAGCTATGTAAGGCGCGCGCCTCACCGCCAGATTAAGATCCCTTCGTCTTTGATCTTCGCCTTCCCATTTATTATTGGAATTATTATTTTGGCCCAGATGTTTCTCCAGGATAAACCCTTTGCCAGAGGGATTTTCACAGGTGTTGGCTTTGCTGGTGTGGGCTTCTTTTTTGGACTTGCTAGTCTCGCTCTTATTGGCTTCATCTTCCTTATGGGACTTTTTATTGGAATAATCGGATTACATAATCTTCTTTATGCCATTGCATCGAGCTCAGGTCATGGTCACTACGGTGGTGGTGGATTTGGTGGTAGTAGTGGCGGTGGTGGCTGGAGCGGCGGGGGCGGTGGATTTTCTGGCGGTGGCTCTTCAGGAGACTGGTAATGAGAAATATTTTAATTCAAGAAGATGTAAAACTTGTTGAAGAAAGACTAAAGCAATTTGAAAATAGTACTGGTTGCGAACTTCTTATTGTTGTAACGAATGCTTCAGATCCATATCCGGGTGCATCGTGGCGATTTGGACTTGTCGCTGCATTTCTTATTTCAATCATATTCAGTTATTATTTTGAACTTAATCATGCGTGGCTGTGGCCGGTTGGATTCTTTCTCCTCTCTGTTTTAATGACTTCTTTGGGAAGATTTCCGTGGGCAAAGCGCTTGGCACTTAGTTCTTGGGAAGTTCAAAGAGAATGCAGAGAGAAAGCTATCGAATACTTTCATACTCTAGGGACCTCAAAAGTTTCTCACAAAGTAACAGTGATGATTATGATTTCAACTCTTGAAAAAAATATTCAATTACTCATTGATGAAAAGCTAAAATCAGAAATAACTCAATCCGAGCTTGATGAATTAATTAATTTGATGAAAACACATTTCAGAACAGGGAATGTGGGCCTTGGGCTGATTCATAGTATTGAGAGACTAGAAAAGAAGATTTTAAAAGATTTTGGGGGCAAGGTCACAGAAATTCCCCCTTCGGAACTATCTGATACAATCCATTTTATGATTAACTAAATAAATGGCCCTCAAATGAGGGCCACTTATTTCATTTTATGGTTTTATGTTCATTCACTAGCGTTTGAACGACACTAGGATCAGCAAGAGTTGAAATATCTCCCAGACCTTCGTATTCGCTTGAAGCAATTTTTCTCAAGATTCTTCTCATAACTTTTCCGGACCTAGTCTTGGGAAGTCCCTTTGTAATATGAATCATATCTGGTGCCGCAAATCTTCCAATCTTATTTCTAACGACATCTTTTATACTTTCAATCATCTCATGCGAGACTTCTTGCTCTTTATACAGAATGACATAAGCATAGATGCCTACACCTTTTATATCATGGGGCATTCCAACGACAGCCGCTTCAGCTATTTCATCGTGCTCCATTAGAGCACTTTCGATCTCTGCAGTACCTAAGCGGTGACCAGAGACATTTAAAACATCATCAATTCGCCCAGTAATCCAATAATAGCCATCTTCATCTCTTCGACATCCATCACCGGTAAAATAAAGACCTGGATATTGCGTAAAATATGTTTCCACAAATCTTGCATGATCTTTATAAATTGTCCTGGCTTGTCCCGGCCACGAACTCTTGATGCAAAGGGCACCTTCTATCGCATTTCCTTTCAACTCTTCACCTGTTTCAGGTTTTACTATAATTGGCCGAACACCAAAAAAGGGTAACGTCGCAGAACCTGGTTTCGTTGGCGTAACTCCAGGTATAGGTGTAATTAAAATCCCACCAGTCTCTGTTTGCCACCAAGTATCAACAATATCGCAACGACCTTCACCTACCACATCATGATACCATTTCCAGATTTCAGGGTTGATTGGTTCACCAACTGTGCCCAAAATCCGCAAGGAGGAGCGATCATATTTTTTCACAAAAGAATCACCAAATTGGGCCAATGTTCGAAGAGCTGTGGGAGCAGTATAAAAAATATTAACACCTAAATCTTGGACAATATGCCAATAGCGGCCGGCATCTGAATAAGTCGGAATGGATTCAAATAATACACTCGTTGCCCCATTGGCGAGAGGACCATAAACAACATAGGAATGCCCTGTGACCCAACCAACATCTGCTGTACAAAAATAAATGTCCTCTGGGTGGCAGTCAAAAACATATTTATGAGTAAAAGAAGCGTAAGTGAGATAGCCACCAGTTGTATGCAAAACACCTTTTGGTTTTCCAGTAGAGCCAGAAGTGTAAAGAATAAATAGTGGATCTTCTGCATCCATATGTGCACAAGGAGCGACTGGACGAAATTTCTTAATCTCTTCGCTGTAATTAAGATCTCTTCCCTCCAACATTGGAACGGTAGTAACAGTTCTTTGAACCACAAGCATTTTTTCTACGGTGGGGCACTCTAATAAAGCTTCATCAGCAATCGCCTTTAAAGAGATCGGTTTTCCACCTCTCAGTCCCTCGTTGGCCGTGATGACAAATCTGCATTCTGCATCCTGGATTCTGCCACGCAAAGACTCTGCACTAAAACCTCCAAATACAACTGAATGAATTGCACCAATTCGAGCACAAGCAAGAACTGAATAAGTTAATTCTGGAATCATTGGCAAGTAGATACAAACTCGGTCACCCTTTTTCACTCCATGAGCCTCTAGTAGATTTGTAAGCCTGCAGACATTTTCATAGAGTTCTTGATAAGTGATGTGTAGGTATTCACCTGGCGCATCCTTCGCCCATATAAGGGCCGTTTTTGATGAATTCTTTTCAAGATGTCTATCTAGGCAATTGTAAGAAGCATTAATCTTTCCATGAGAGAACCAAGAATAATTAACTCGGCCAAAATCTCCATCTCCTCCCTTATCTGGGAAAGAGAACCAGTCCAACCCTCTTGCCGCTTCTAGCCAAAAATTATCGGGATCTTTTAAAGACCTTTCATACATCTCTAGATAGGTTTGCATTCCCTTTAAATATGATTTCGATTGGATATCTTTCTTAACTGGAATAGTGCTTACTTTTGACATGACTCAATCCTTTGATAATGAGAAAGATTCTTGCACAAAAAAGACACCTTTATGATAAATTTTTAAGATGCAATATTTCAATATTCAAGTTGCGTCCCAATTATCGGGTGTCGCCTCAGCAACAATCAGAGCTTGGGAGAAACGTTATCAAGCAGTTAACCCTACGAGGGCGGAAAATAAGCACCGTCTTTACTCGGAATTAGATATTGAAAAATTGGCGCTTCTTTTTAAGCTCACCGAACTAGGGCAAAGTATCGGTACAATTGCTCATCTTGAGCAGGACGAGTTGAAAAAAATCTATTTACGTCTAACTCATAAACCTTACGATGAAAATCAGGCAATAAATTCAAGCCTAGATAAAATTGATACTGAAAAATTACTTACTGGCCTTATCCTCGCTCTCTCAGCTTATAAATTAGATATTATTTCTCACGAACTTGAAAAAGCCAAAACTGGCCTGAGCCCAAGGGAGTTGTGTCTTAAAATTCTTATTCCTTTATTCCAAGCAATTGGGCACAAAGTGATGAGGAATGAAATTTCGATTGCTCAAGAACATACACTCAGTGCACTTGTTAGATTTTATATCGGCCAGGTTCTAAGCCAGCACTTTAAAAAAAATCTTGTAAAAAATGACCTCGTTTTAATTACAACACCAGAGGGGGAGTGGCACGAAGTGGGTATTCTAGCCGCTGCCCTTCTCTGTGTTCATCATGGCATTAAATTCATTTACCTCGGTGCAAACTTACCTGCAGAGTCACTTGCGGAAGCTGCAAACGCACTTAATCCCAAAACTATAATTCTGGGCACAACAAGATATGAACTAAGCTCTCAACTTTCGCTTGGAAATTATCTTCAAAACTTGAAGGATAATTTAAGAACTCAACCTAATATTTGGATTGGGGGAAACTTAAGTCTTGCTCACAGGACGGAGCTAGAAAAGAAAAGAATAATTTTCTTTTCTAGCTTAGAAGCTTTGGACGATACACTATCAAAGTTTTAATTGCACTCGTATGCTATAGCATGAACTGTGCGATTTTTACCATTTGGAATTTCTTCAGTAATAAAAATTCCACTTGCTCCTAAATCCGCTGCCTGGTTAAGAGCATGATTTACAGCAAGTTCACTTGTGCCATTTTTATCAGTTCCGATAACCTTATCAATGACTCTACACTTCGCTGGCCTAGTCGAGAAAACTTCTAATTTTTTCGCCTTTTCCGTAAGCTTTCCTGAAGGACCTGCGCAGGAAATAATAAAAACAATTAATACTAAATATTTCATTTCAATACTCCATTTCTAAAATGAGTTATAATAATAGCTATACTAAGGAGATTGGGCCATGAGACTGTTTTTCCTGACTTTTTTACTAGCTCTTTCATGTACAAAAACTTCCCCCTTAAATACTGATGCTGCAGGAACAAGACTAGTAGATGTAAGCATGGAACTCTCACATTTAACTGAAATTCAGTGGTCGGTTGGACTAAAGAAAGATTCATCAGTATCACAAAGTTTTTCGTTTATTTTGGGTCTGCCAAAAGTTACTCAAAGTGATTTAGATAGATTAACCGAATTAAAAAATGTGGATGCTTGGATAGTGAGAGTTATCGCTCAACGAGGTTCAACAACCCAAGATCTAGGATCACTTTATACATATTTTAAACCTAAAAAATTTCTAAGAGGCCATGGAAATGGAACACCTTCTAGTGCAGCCATAAAGGTCTATTATGCTGCTGCCTACCCCTCTGAACGATTTAGATTTTTTAAATGTCCTGCATTTGGCCATAATAAAAAAATTGGTAACATGAAGATAATGGGAGAAAAGAAAAATTTTGATATTGTCATTGGCCAAGTCACTTCTTATGCAGAGAAAAGTCAGCTCGTTGAACTTAGCCCGAGTTCTTTTAATGGTGGTCACTCCTTAGTGGGTAATTATTTTATTGAAATTGCACCTTATGATTCTAAAAACAAAGTGATACACGGACCCTTTAATCGGTTAGGCGAATATATCGAGGTCGCATCTGAAGAATCAGTGCACGTACCGAGTTGTACAGGGGTTCATCCTGAGAAAGATTAATAATCAGTTGGTTATTTCGTCGTTGTCTTCTTGGAAATGATATTCATACTTGCTGGAAACCTTGATGCGTCTCCGTAAGCAATCGCATCAGAATCCTTTGAATAAGTTTTCTTGCTATTTTCAAAGGTATTTTTTGCTTTATAAAAATCAAGAGCATAGGAATTTACTGCCATAAAGAAACTTACAAAAATAAGCATATTTTTCATATGAACCTCCAGTACATATAATAAAATCGGTATTTTTGAATTTTTATTAAGCTTTAAGTGGAATATTTGAGCGTTGGAAAAACCTGCATCTCCGCCTTTTCTAGTCTTCTTTTTTTCTAGTGGATAACTATTTAAAATATTGCGAGAATAACATTATGAAAAAAATCATTTTTATACTTATTCTCTTACCTTCTTTAGCCCATGCAAATTTCATGTTTCAGTATGGTCTAAACTACTCTGGCGAAAAAGATACGACCACAAATAAGGATTATGATAAAAGTAGAACTTTTAATAAAATATTTCTTGGAGCTTCAGTTAACGGGAAGAAAACACTTTTTTTAGGATGGAATCTGAACTCATGGTCATCGACCCTCAAAACTAATTCGATAGAAGACTCCTACTCCATGACAGAGATGGGGCCAAGAGTGGTTTATTTCTTTACTGAAAACTACACTACTTATGTCACTGTGGAATGGAACCCTTATGCAAAAGGTTCAAGAGAAAAAGCCTCAACATCCAGCGATGTTTCAGGCTCAAGTACAAGTGTGGGACTTGGGTATCGATTTAAACTTGGCAGAAATATTGGTCTAGGAGCGGGAATCCACTACCACTCACTAGCTTTGGCAGAGGAAGAAATAAATTCTTCAGTTAATAACATTTCAGATAAAGTTACAAATATAATGCCGATGCTTGAGTTTACGGTAACAACTCGCTAATTTTAAGAATTTTCTAGTAAAAAGCTGTTTCAAAATATCCGCTAAATATTTTGCTCCATTTTTCGTCCCAAGAATCATCAAAATTTACTTCTGCCGAAATTTCAAGTTTAGGCAGATTTTTAACTAAAGACCTATAACTTTTGTAACCTAGACCGGCAGAATCATCAATAACAATAGGATAAAGGCATTTAGCCCAAATCTTAATTGCATCTAAAACTCTTAGATTGTCAGGGACATTTCTCGAAAGGGTTAAAAACTCTTTTTGAGTTTGTGCCGCAAGACCAAAAAGACTCCACTCTACAAGATCAGGAGATAAATTAAACGGATTAACTTCAATGAAACTCTTCGAAAATTTTAATTTCATATTCTCAAAAATTGAAGGCTCATTTTTGATAATATAATTTACAACAAAGGAAATCTTGAGCGCATCCTCAACTCCTTGAGCAAGAATACTCTTTATTTCCGGATGGGATTTTAAATCATTATCTTTTAAAAATCTTTTTAAAGTAATAAGATCTAATTTATTCCGCCGAGGACTCAGGCGGCTTAACAGCTTACTCCAAAATCCAATTTGAGATAAACTAAGAGCATCAAACTGGCCTCGCTCATTCGTTGAATAGGGAACAATTATCCCTTTATCCTTTTTGCTTTTTAATGTTGAAGCAACTTGTTTATGAATTTTTTTAAAAAATTGATAATTTTCTTTCCCCCCATATGATTTATAGGTCTGGCGAATTGAGAGAACTTTACGAAGAGCAACTGTACCGATAATTAAAACTTCATTGAAGGGAAAAGCACCAATAACTGCACCCACCTCAGGATGGCCTGTTCCCGCAAGTGCAAGACCCCCAAGTATTTGGCTAGCCTCAATCACAACAAACATCACTCCAATGCTTATACCTTGAGTCCGAATTATTGAACGACTCTCCTTTGCTATCTCTATGAAATATTCTTTAAACTTCTCACCAAAGCGTACCTTTTTATCTAATGCTAAATGTTCTTTTGTCATATGCTCAATCAACTCAATCAATTCAGCAGGATTTTCATTCAAAAGGATTTCGGGCCTCTCGGCTATTTTAGATGAGAGTTCATTGGCAATTGCCAAACGGATGAACTCATTATTCTGAATTATTGTGTTTTGAACTTTCATTAAAAAAAGATCTTTCTCTAAATCACTGACTTCCCTCAGAGCAAACACATTGCTTGAGATAAGGAAAAAACAAATAAAACCTACTAAGACTTTCAAGAGAACTCCTCAAGTAACAAGAAAAAAATTAAATCAGGATATCACAAACTTTATTTGCCATTTCTTGGGCTGCATCTCCACAAAAGTGAATATTATCATTTGCAGATTTTCCAAAACAATCAGTTTGTCCAGTCGACTGGGATCGTTTAAACAGTTTTGATTCTAGTAATAATGGCGAATTTTCCATAAGTTCTAATCCGTCTATGACTTGGCAGCGATTGCCAACAGCGGCCTTAATAATGGCATTGACTGCCTTTGTGTTATCAAGATTTTTTCCAGGCATATTTCTCTGAGACTCAACTTCCATTTCGTAAGTTGGTGTCAGAAAGAAACATTCATTAAATGGGATTCCAGTAGAGCGAATCACTTCAACCATTTTTTTTGATTGAGAAGCGATATAATCCTGAGGATGAAGTAAAAGATTATCTCCAAAAAAGACCAAAACCTTTTGGGGCGAATGCCGTCTCAGCATCGGAGCCAGTCGACGCTTGCATAAAGGAACCATTTTCCCCCAACCTATATTCTTTTCCTCATTAAAATTATCTCTTTGGATGGTCGTAACTAAATCCATATCCGAATTATCTAACCAATGAATTGGCCGAGTTCCGCCACGGCCGTAGGTCACAAAACTTTCCCCTTTATTCTTCAAACATTGCTGAAGAAAATTTCCAAAATAACTTTTTGAATAAGGGGTACCTGTCTGAGAATCTCCGATAACCAGAACATTTACCTTCTCTGCACGACATCTCCAGGCAAAGGAAGAGGAGGAAGTCAGGATAAGACCTAAAAATAAGAATAACTTTATACGCATATCTCTTTCTATTCCGAGGACACGGAAATGTCCTCAACTAAAAATGGGACCTTAATCTATTATTAGGGATTTATAGGCGGGGTGAGAATTTTTTATAGGGTTTGAGACCATCTCTCAGGGCAGAAATCTTGATTTAACAAGCTCTTCAATTCGATTAGCAATTCTATTATCTACGTTATTCGACTTAATAAGATATTCACCCCTCAAAGCGACAACCTCTTCCATCATTGAAGAAATAAGGTAGCTCTTCATTTCTTCTTTTTTATCTGGGGAGAGGGATTTAAAATTTTTCGCTACATAAGAGTTTGCTTCCTTGGCAAATTCATTTATTAACATGTCTTGAGTCAAATTAGATGATAGCGCCTTAGTTTTTAACCTTGAGAGCGCCTCTTTTGAAGAATTCTGTATTTCGCCTTCAAGTATCCCCTCTGCTGCAGATTTTGCAGCGAATGCCATGAAAGAACTCTTATTGATTGATACAGAGGAGACTTTCTTATTAATAATTAAATCTTTCATTGATTCGCCATCAAAACTAGAAAGCTTCACTTTCGGCAACACGCCATAATTAAGGATTTCACCAATAAATGACTTCTTATCCTTGTCCGAGATGGCATTCCATCCAAGTGCCTTCTCAATATTTTTTGGTGAAGCGAAATAATCCTTTGCCGCAGTCTCTGGAATACTATTCCAAGTAGAAGCCCAACTTTCAGAAGCTGTCTTAATTGCATCAGTGACACCAACCTGCCCGATAGAGGATACGAGCTGAATCTCAGCAAAATCACTCGAGAAAGAATTACTTGATGTATCACTATAAAGTTCTCTTAGCATGAGCTCGGTGAACCTTTCTTTAGTCTCTTTATCTCCACTAGCAAGTTTATCAAAAACACCTTGACCAAACTTTAAAAGAGATCCATCTGCGTAAAGAATTTTTTCAAGGGATTTAGGATTTCTAAGTTTTTGATCGATCAACGCTTTCATTTTATCGTATTTATATTGGATATATTTTAATTTCACGTCTTTATTCGGATCAGTTACCTTCTTTTTCTCATCTCTGATGCCCTCTAAAATGGCAGTGGAAAAATCTTCTTCTAGTCCTTCATAGACTTGTCCTTTAAGCATGATTTCCACAATTACTGAATTTTTTGATTGCTCATAATCAAAGTTTGAATCGCAATAAGCTTTAATGGCCGTGAGTTTACTTCTGTAGCTTACTTGATCTACTTTCTTTAAATAAATAAGACCTTTGACCAAAGTATCTGACAAATCTTGAAGTGGGTCAGTGGAAGGTGGTTCATCAGAATTTGTTGGCAATTTTGAAAGGAAAATATCATTCATGCGATGAAAACAATCAGGGGAAAAATTAGGCTTTAAATCCGCAGAGATATTAGAGTTTGATTTTCCAATCTTTGAAAAAAGATTCTCATGCACCTTCTGATAAGACATATCGGTGGTAATTTTTTCTAAATAGTCTGTGTAGCTTGTAGTTGGATCCTTGTCTTTTGGATTTTGATTGATATATTTTAAATATCCTTCTTGGAAAATCCACTTCCTACGCTCATCCACCTTCAAATTGGATGGTACTTTCAGGTTATAATTTTTTACTAAGATTACCGAGACCTCATCCAAAACACTTTCTGGAGTTACTGTAGAAGCAAATACACCATCGTCTTTGTATTTTTTAATTTGGCTTTTCGCTTCGTAATTAAAAATAGTTCCAACGGCCCTAGCAGTAGCAAGATTCTCACACTTTAACTGCAATGAGCTAAATTTTTCCTCATCATCCATTAATTTATTCAGTTCATCCCAACTTTTATGGACCTCAAGCTCTTTCTTAAAACAATTTTCAACAGTCAGCTGAATATCTGAGGCATATTTTAATATCTCTTTTTGATTTTCTAAATCTCCCTTTCTCCCAAGTTTTTCTACTTTATCTGTGTAAGAGGTGTAGGCGACAGTACCGGCGAGTTTTTCTATTGCCAGAGCTGTACATTTTGAGAGTGAAGCATCTTGAGCAGTGTATTCACTTCCTCCGACACCCTCTTGATCAACATTTTTATAGAAGCTCTCTATTCTTGGCGCCATACATTCTTTAAAATGACTCATGATCTGATCATTTTTTTTACGTTGCTCTGGAAAATCATGATTGAACTTTGCCTGTAGCACCTTCTCTACTGAGTTAACTGTTATAACATATTCACATTTTGCAGGGTCTTTTTTCCCTTCGGCCATAGCTCGAACGCACGGATCATAAGAGTTAGATAAAATCTCTTCTGATTTATTTGCAAGGTCTGATGGAAAATAGTCTCTGAGAGTCTCACTGACTAAATACCCTGATGTATCTCGCCCAACTTTAAGCGTCATGACTTCTACGCAGGAGAGAAAAGATTTCTCAAAATCTGGGGCGCCAGGCTTTACTAAACTTAGATTGGCGTCTGAACGTCCAGATGTATAACCAGGGTATTTCTCATTCAAGCATTCTTTAAGGCGAACGACTCCCTTACCTGCGATTGCTTCACTCACTCTCTGTTTATCTTCTTCTTTTGTAATACTGTCTTTTATTGTTAATTGAATGATGGGATTCAAGGCTTCTGTCAAAGAACTATAGATACAGCTTTTTAAAACGTCAGAGTCTGAAACTCCGGGAGTTTCGGATAATAATGGATCGCTTTCACAGGCGTTTCTCGAACAAGAGACTCCAGGTTTCTGACACAAATCTTCATGATATTTTTTCATCCCCTCAATTCTTTCCTTTACTGGGGAATCAAAATTCATCTTGCCTTTATAAGGCAAAATACACTTCTCATATTCTGTCTTTGCCCTTTTTTGAATTTCCGCCATTATTGTGGGATCACCTTTTGGAACTCGGTCTTTTAATTGTCCTTCGATAATATGTGGAAACATTCCTTCAACGACACTAAAGGTGGCATCTAAACTCATCAAATGGTCCATGTAGCCATCGGCCTTCAGATTTTGATCAAACGACTTCCAGTACGGTAACTCATCAATAAATTTATCAACCTCTGGAACGTAGTCTTTCGCTTCCTTACGTATAAGTTCTCTCGCAAATCTTTTTACCGTAATATTACTTATTTCATTTTCAGACTTGTAGATTCCAATCAAAGATTTGTCATTATAACTTTTACCAATATCATTTGCGATCACCTCTGCTTCTTCCCAGCTGAAGGAGCCTGGAGGACTGGGGATCATGCAAGCATTGCTGAGTTCAATAAGAATGGCATTCTTTACAAAATTGCTAGAGCCCTTCTTTCCACCACAAATTGAAAAAAGATCAATCAACTCTTTCGAGTCTGGGGCAAAGGACTTAAAAATATTTCTCGCCCTAATTGGTTTTTTATAATTAAAGAGATTATTTTTTCCAAGGCCTTCAATTTCATGTTGAAGCGTTATAAGATCAGTGACTTCATCGCATTGATTTTGCTTTGGTAGGTTTTTTAGAACGACTTGAATATCTGTGTAGAACTCACCATCGATAGTTGGAGGAATTTTCTCCATACACTCTGGAATTTTTTGAGGACAAAAGTTCTCTACTTGGTCGGTAAGTTTCCACTGAATGGATAGAAGATCACTCTTTCTCTCTAGCCTTATGCCAGAGTCTTCCATGATGCCTGGATCAGCATCACTAGGAACAAATAATTTAAACCCTGAGGCTGGAGCAGGGAGTGCCTCAAATTTTATTTGATACTGAGGACACCACGAAAACGGAACATACTCCTGGGCCAGACCAAGAGCTGAGTTTAAAAAAATCATTAATATGAAAAAGACCCTGAGCATACTCAATCTTTTCGGTCAAAGAGCTGTATTTATTGAGGGAATAAGCCGGGAAAACAGACTGACAAGTTTAATCAGGTGAAGACGTTAAGTGCCTAAAATAAAAAAAGCCAGTGTGGGTTAAACACTGGCTTTTTTTGGTGCCCGCTCGCGGAATCGAACCACGGACACAAGGATTTTCAGTCCTTTGCTCTACCGACTGAGCTAAGCGGGCGTATCGAAAACTGCTAACTTATTCTTCTAAAAAAGAGATCTCTAAGTTAATGTTTCAAAGAAATTTCGTCAACGAATATTACAGAAAAGATTCTGTTAATGCGACAAGTTAAAGGGCTCTATGTCACCAAAAGTTATTTGTACTGAACTTTCCCTACCCTGGTTTCAAGTAAATGCCCTTGCCTTTATTCCCACGGCCTCAAATACTGAAATAAAATCTGAGTGGGCGATTTTTTCACATGGCTACACATCTCATAAAGGGGATTGTCTCAATTGGGCCACTCGTTTGGTTGAAGCAGGAGTGCCATGCCTTATTTTTGATCAACCTGGACATTACCTTGGGAGCTTCCATGAGGTTTCAAGCCTAGAGGATTTTAAAATCCATGCCCATGAGCTTTTTGGGGAAGCCTATATTCGCCTGCAATCACTTATGGAGCAAAATTTTGGATTCGGCCAATTTCCCGCAAATACTTCGATAATTTTAGGAGGCCATTCGCTGGGGGCCTATACTGCAATTAAAGCCATGGAGCTAGAGATCTTTAAGAATCTAAAGCGGCTTGGAATTGGTGTTGGGATAGGCATAGGGCAGAGACAAGCGACTCATTTGTTTGAGACTGCGTTTTACGAAAGAACACTGGCCATTCGCAGACAGCTCGTCTCTCCTCATCTGGACTCAAAAGAAATCTTTTCTTGGCTTAAATCGGCAAAAGAAAATTTAATTGTCTCTCAGCAGAGAATCCATCTTATTACGGGCGAAGATGACATCGTCGTTGGCGCAGGAGGGATGCAGGCATTTCTGGAGGTTTTAGAAAAAAATCAAAATGAGGTAACCTGGGAGATGCCAAAACGCCTTGCTCACCATGAACCGGCCATCGCCACGGCCCACATTTATACTTTTCTTAAATCTTATTTTGGTTGGAAGTAGAAAGCCACGCCTTAATATTTTTTATCCAGCCTTGCTTGCCAGGCCTATCAAAAGGAGTGCCTAAGAGAATTTTTTTAACTCCTCTATTAGATTCTTTTTCAAAAATTTCCATCAATTTAACTTTTGGTAGTTCGTAAAACCACTCTTTGAGAAAAGAATAACTCTCTTGAAGCCTTAAGAAACCACTCACTCGCGCTAAAGGCTTTCGATTCCATGGACAAACATCCTGACAGATATCGCAACCGAAAACTTCTCCTCTAGATTTTTCAAATCCCTCAGGAGCAGTCGCCTCCTTAAAGACTTCAATAGTAAAAGTTGAGATACATTTATTTGCGATGAGAGTTCTCATTTCCCCGTCAATTGCTTTAGTTGGACAGGCCTCAACGCAGGCATTGCATTGTCCACAATGGTCAATATCCAAAGCCGGCCCTGGCAAAGGGAGTTTTTGATTCAAAAGAAGAGAACCAATAATAAAATAACTCCCCTCTTTTTGATGAATGAGCATCGAGTTTTTTCCAAACCACCCAAGACCTGCTCTATAAGCAAGATCCCTCTCCATAACTGGCTGAGCATCCAATGCAATAAATTTCTCCAGATTGGAGAATTGATTCTTTAATTGAAGAAAAACTCTCTCTAGTCGTTCTTTCAGAACGTAATGATAATCTTGCCCTTCAAAACCAAGAGAATAAGCTGCAACTTCATGATGATTATTTTCCATCATCCATTTCTTGGTTTCTTGATAGCTAAAAAGGAAGACTAGTGATGACTGAAAATCGGGATAAACTTTTCTAAGGTCACTTCGTAGATCAGAGCGAAAATCACCCAAATAGCCGAGAGGAGAATGAAGACCTTCTTTAATCCATTTGTCGTATTGTGAATATGAACTCGGAATAGAATTTTCTGTGTAACCCCAATCTAAAATATTGAGTGACTTCAAAAAATCATCTGATATCCCTAAAAGTTGCTTCATGTCCCTAGAGGAATGATTTCAATTGCTCCAGTAGGACAGGCCTCTACACATTGCATATCCAAATTACAAAGATGAGCTTTCGAGGAATCAATTCGAGTATCACGATTTAGTTCGAGCTTGTTGGTCCATATATCGTAGGGACAAACATTGATACAGGCCTGGCAAGATGCACAGATGCCTGTATCAAGTAAGATCTTTCCCTTGTCAAAAGACACCTCCTGGATCGATTCTTGATCCGTATTTTTGAGGGCCTTCGGGACATCTTTGATAATCTCAAGCCTAATAGAGTTTGTTGTTCCCTGACGAAAAAATTTTCCATCCCCAACAGTAATAACAACTTTATCCCCAAGACTTAGCAGATTTTTTTCGATCAACTCATGAATCATCAAATCACCTAATTTGGTAAGATCTGAATTTTCATGAATATTGAAATAGTAAGGGTATATTCCCCAGTAGAGTGACATCTTTCTAATAACGTCTACTGAGTTCGTAACACCTAATACGGGTGCTTTAGGACGAAATCGAGTCATCTTAAGACAAGAATTTCCTCCCTCAGTTATTGAAATAATCCATCTGGCATCATTTTTTTCTGCCACAATAGAAGCAGCAACCTGAATGGAAGCCGTGACACTTGAAATATCCATATTCCTAAGAAATGGTCTTTCCCTTGGAGTTTTCTCGGCTTCTTCAATTATCTGTCCCATAATGGTAATGGCTTCAAGCGGATATTTACCCGACGCAGTTTCACCTGAGAGCATCACAACATCAGTTCCATCCCAAACGGCATTCGCAACGTCTGAAGCTTCAGCTCTTGTGGGTGCAGAATTAGTAATCATGCTTTCGAGCATTTGAGTCGCTGTGATGATGGGTTTTCCGATTTCATTACAGATTTTAATCATTCTTTTTTGAATGCTTGGAACAAGATGGTTTCCAACTTCAACCCCCATATCCCCTCTCGCGATCATAATCGCATCTGATACATGGACAATACTTTCCATATTTTCCAAGGCTTCAGGCTTTTCAATTTTTGAGACAATAGGAATTTGAATTTTCATTTTATGGAGAAGTTCTTTTACGGCCATCACATCTTCAGCAGTCCTAACAAAACTCAAAGCAACATAGTCGACACCTTGCTTTAGGCCAAAAAGAAGATCTTCTCGATCCTTATCTGTAAAACTTGGAGCCGAAACTTTTACATAAGGAAGATTAATTCCCTTGTTGGATTTAAGTGTGCCACCAACTTTAATTTTAATTTTTAAAACTTCACGATCCTTCTCAACCGCTTCGGCAACAATCAGCCCATCATCAAAAAGAATACGTGCTCCAACATGGGCATCTTTAACTAAGTTTTTATAAATCGTGGGAATAAAATTTTTTGAATATTCTGGATATTGATCCTTCACATGGGATGGACCAATGACCCAAGTCTCCCCATCAGCAAGGGATAATGGTTCAGGAAGCTTATCCACTCTTATCTTTGGGCCCTGTAGATCAAGCAAAATCGCAATTTCTTTTCCCACATTCTTAGAAGCTTGCCGAATATTTTTAATGGATTTTTCGTGGGCCTCATACGTACCATGGGACATATTAACTCTGGCGGCATTCATTCCCGCCAAAATCATCTTTTCTAGCATTTCAATGGTATTGGAGCTCGGACCAATGGTCGCGATTATCTTAGCTCGACGACTCAACATATATAAATCTTTTGATGAGGTTACTAACTTAAGCGTTTAAAATCTTTCATTTGATTCATCTGATTAACATGATCGTTTTTCACAGATTTTATTTGCTCCTCATAAGTTGAAACTAAGCGGGCTTTTTCATCTCTGTAAGTCGATTTTAATCTTTCTAATTCAATTTGCTGAACCGAATCTTTATGGGCCAGTTCCTTACTTGAACTAGTTCTCAGGTCTCTTAACTTATTCTCATAATCGGAAGTAAGCAACTTTAATTTTGAGTCACTTTCAAGCTGTAATTTATCCATCTTTTTTTGAAAATTATTATTCATAGAAATCATATCTGACTTTACCGTACGATCCTTCTCATCAAGCAACAATTGATAGTTCGTTAAATCTGCTGCACGGCGATCCTCGTAAATTTCTCTTTGTGACTCCACTTCCTTGCCTGTTTGCTCCATAATTGCCTGAATTTTTTGATCCATCGCCATCTTTATATATTCATTATCACGTTGATAATTCCCAAGGCGTAACTCATATTCCTGGACTGTTGTATCCATTAATTTCGAAAATTCTCGTTTCATTTCCGCTCTTTCTTTACTGTGATTCTCATTAAGTCGTTTTACAAAATCTGCCTTGTCCGCATTACTTACTTTTGTAACCTCATTAATATTCACTTTATGCTTTTCTTCAAGTTGCGTCATTGAAGATGTGAAATCGCGCTTCAATTTTGTCAGACGAGAATTTGCACTATTTCTTTCAACCATAAGCTTTTGCTCATAAGCTTGCCTATCAAGTAAGTTTTGATTTTCCCGAGTTGCAACCCGCGCTTCAGCCTTTTCTCTTTCTTTAGAAACAGAAACAATTTTATCAGCATTCGCATCATTAATTTTACGATCAAGCCTGGCCGTTGCATCCACACTTTCCAATTTTAAAGAATCATTAAAAGCGTCTTGTTCTTTTTGGGCCCTCGTTTGGTATTCTTGCTTCACATCTGTGAGTTTATCTTTTAGGTATTTAATTTTCTGTTCATTTACGGCCTGATCTTTTGTACCTTGCTGACGATTAACGAATTCAGCAAATTCGCCAGATCCGTTATTTCGTCTTCTTTTTTCAAGCTCGACCAATTGCATTTGTTTGCCGTGATCTCGATTAATATCACCAACAACTTTTTGATGCTCTCGATTTACTTTTAATGCATCTCTTTGCTGAGTTTGAACAAGTTTATCGCTGCGTTGACTATAATCCTTGGACATCAGCTTAACTCTTTCATCATACTTTTTCTGAATAGTATCAACTTTACCATCTGTATATTTCTTGAAATCATCCAATTCAGCTCTCTGACTCTCGTTGCTTCTAGCTAGATCGTCTCTATAATGATTCTCCATTCCAATTTTCTTTTGATTTGCAGCTCTCGTAGTTTGAGTAAGATGGTCTTCATGGCCTCTTACAAGTGCTTGACGCTCTCTTTTATAATCATCATTCAACTTAGATCCAGTGTCTGAGACTTTCTTCTGGTACTGCTTCATATTCTTGTCGGCATTTTTATTTATCTCACTGACACTTTCATTATACCTGCGAGTCGAAGTCTTCTGAATGTCCTCATGAATATCTTTTTCTGAATCAAATGCTGTCTGATAACTACTTTTAATGTCTTTTAGTCGTTGATCAAAGTCTTTTCTTTTTAAAAGGGAGTCTTTAGTAAATTGCTCACGTTCTTTTAGCATTTCCTCGTGAAATCGATTGCTATCCGTATCCAATGAGGCAAGTGCTTTTTCGTTTAATTGATTTAAATTTTTTTGATAGCTATCTTCTAATTCTGATTTTTCTTTTATAAAAACATCGCGCTGCTTATTGATGACACCTTCTGCACGCTCATTAGAATCCGCAATTTTTCTATCTGCAGCTTCGCGATTCTTTTGAATAGTGTCGTTGAAATATTCCCGTTCCTTGGCCAATTTCTTTGTGTAATCTACGCTATTCATAGCTTATTCCTTATATGCCACTTCCTGTGACATCATAGAAAATTCTAGCACATGGTCCAAATAAAAAAGCCTTGGGTAAAACTTGCAGTCCTACCCAAAGCCTTAATTGAGAAATTCTATCGGATTACTTAGATAATTCCTCATCGACGATTTCAGCAAAAACCTCGATTGGCTGTGCCCCAGTAATAAGCTGACCGTTGACAAAAAATGTCGGAGTTGATTTTACACCAACTTTTTTGCCCCCTTCAATATCTGCCTTTACCTGCTCTAAGAACTTGTTTTCATTTAGACACTTTTCAAAAGTATCTGCTTTAAGACCAATTTTAGCGGCTGTCTTTTTTAGGCCTTCAGGATCAAGAGACTCCTGGTTAGCAAACATTGCATCATGCATTTTCCAGAAGTGATTTGTGCTTTGCTCGTTAGCACACAGGCTTGCAACTGCTGCCATCTCCGCATGGTTATGGAAAGGAAGTGGGAAATTCTTAAATGCCACTTTTACCTTGTTGCCGTATTTTTCTTTAATTTTTTTCAATAAATCAGCACCTTTTGCGCAAAATGGACACTGAAAATCAGAATATTCAACAATAACGACTTTTGCGTCTTTGTCTCCTGCAAAAGGAGCATTTCCCGCCTCTACCGGAAATGTCGGACGACGAGGCTTTGGAATATAAACTTCAACAGGTGTACTTTTTGTCTGCTCTGCAACCCATTTATCTATAGCTTCTTTTTTTCTTTCTATTTCAAGATAGCCTTTAATTTTCTCTCTTACTTGCGGATTAATGTGCTCAGCCGGAATATTTTGATCTTTGATAAAGGCATCGATTTCTTTTTCAGAAATATTTACACTCTTCGCAATATACTTGTTAAGGAATTCGTCATTTGAGATTCCTTTTTTACGAGGATCTTTATCAACAACTTTTTGAAGAATAATTGATTTAAGTTTGTTGAATTTAACTTCAAATGATTTTGATTCAAATTCATAAACTTCAGACTCAATTCCATCCATCACTTCCGCATTAGAGATTTCAATATCTCCAACTTTTGCCGCAACACCTTCTTTAACGGCAGGTTTAAATAAATAACTAGGCTTACTAGTTCCTTCAGAACAAGCAGTCACAACAACTAATAAAGCAAGTAAGAAAAAGCTACTTATGGCTTTCATCGAACACTCTCCTGTGTAAAAAATTGAAGCTAGTTTAGCTTAAGAAAAATGGAATAAAAACAAAGCAGATTACTCCACTAAAGATGAGAGAGAAACTCTTTATATTTCGTTTCACTAAGCAGATTTTGATGACTTCCTGAAGCAAGCATTTTCCCGCCATCCAGAAGTAATAACTTATCGGCCTTAAGGATCGTTTCTAATCTATGGGTCACAATGATAGTAATTGAGCGAGATTGGAAAAACTTAATTAAATCCCTAAAGGCAGACTCGAGCTCAGGATCAAGCCCACTTGAAATTTCATCCATTAAAATGATTGGTTTTTTGAGGAACAGGGCGCGCAATCCTGAGAGAAGTTGCTTCTGACCCATGGATAAATTTTTTGGATTAACCAATGACTCGGGATTCACGCCCCAGCGGTCTAGATAGGAAATACTAGTAGTGGCCAAATTCCAAAACTCATCAAACCCGTAATTATATCCCAAAGTAATGTTGAATTTGAGTGTTTCCGTGAAAACATGGGAGTCTTGAGAAACAAGACTCACATAGGATGAGAACTTTTTTAAATCAACTCCCTCGGCAGGGGAAAACTTCATCTGATCAATGATGATCTCTCCATTAAATGTGTGATATTGACCTGAGAGTAATTTTAATAGAGTAGATTTTCCACACCCAGACTCTCCCAGAATCCCCAAAATTTCACCTCTTTTAAGGCAAAAATCTACTGGACCGAGAATAAAACCTTTTTCATATTGAAACGATACCAAATGAAAGTTTAATTTATCAGCAGTTAACTTTGAAAAATCTTGAGGTACTGAATCATGAGATGTAAAACTCTCGTTAAACTCACTTAATCTTTCGAGCCCACTCTTTGCCCTCTGTAAAACAGATATCTTTGAAGCAACCTCTTTAACTGGTGAAATCGATTTTTGAATAAGATCAATTAGGACAGCAATGATTGCGACTTCGACAATTCCGGCATAGGGCACGATGATCATCACAAGAGCAACGAGCACTGGATAGAGCGACTCTGCAGCGGAATAGTAGCCCGCATCCCAAATATTGGCATGAAGCTGCTTCGAGAGAAAATCCTCGAAAATCTTTTCTCCTCTTTTTGAGGCGTAATGTTTATTAGGTGAAAAGAAAAGCTCTTTTAGTCCAGCTGTTAAATCAGTGACAACTCTTGCCATCTGGCCCGTAACTCTCCTAACGTCCATGAATACTTTACCCATGGCCTTGCTTCCATAAACAAGTAAAAGACAGGCAAGCACCTCGGCAATAAAGAGTGCGACACCAGTTGAAGAGTTTAGTTGTAAAAAACTAATTAAACAGGAGAGGATAAAAATAATATCTATAAAAATTCCAAAGCTCCCTGAGCTAACGACCTCTCTTACTGCATCAGTGTCATTCATCAAGCGAGCGAGAACTTCCCCTAAGGGGTAATCATCTTGAGTATTGCCAGCTTTTTTAAAGGGTGCCTTTAACCATAAGGAAAAACTCTTTTTTCGAATATCCATAAGCAATTTCTGAATATAGCGATGTGTAGAGAGTTGATAAAGAAATCTGTTTGCATACTCAACCAGAAAAAGGATTACTAAGTAACCAAAATACCGATCGAAGCCTTGTTTATCTTTTAAGTGTTGATAAAACTCACTAATAAGACGAGGCGTAAAATAACCAGTGAGACCGGAGATTAATAGGTTAAAAAAAATAAAAACAATTAAAAAAATCTCTGACCTAAGCCAAAGATGCTTCCATAATTTGTTCTTTGAAGAACTCGATAACATGGCTTTCCTTAAGAGACTCCGTAACCGTTGATTTAGATCGAATTCCAACACTCTTATCAATAAATATCAGGTTGTCTGCCAAGCGAACAGTCGTAAGGCGATGACTTGAAAGAATGAATGTTAAATTTCTCCATTTAGGGTTGTCTTTTATTAACTGAATGATCCTCTTTTCCAAAATTACATCGACTGAAGAAAATGGATCATCCCAAATGATGATCTGGGACCCAGAAAGAAGGGAGCGAATAAGAGCAATTCGCTTAATCTGCCCACCGGAAAGACGTTTCCCATTTTCTCCAACTTCCATAAGCATAACTTCATCAAGAGTCATGGCCAGTCCATCCAGTTGGAAAATCTTTAGGAGCTCTTTTGCGTCCAAGATATCAGATGGGGTTAGTTCTCGGCCTAAAAATAAATTGGCTTCTATTGTATCATTAAATAAGTAAGGCTCTTGCTGAACCATTGATACCTTGTGACCACTTAGGATGAGAGAAGTCGAAAGACGGCCAAGGATATAACTTTTACCGCTACCAGTTTGCCCAACAAAAATATTCCATTTCCCAAGAGGAAGACTAATCTCTATTTTTTTCCCCCAATATGGTAAAGTTAAAAGTAGAGATGAAGAATTTAGATGTGGAATATGACCACTCATCTCAACCTCAACAAGTGATGGTTGTTGGAGTTGAGCATATAATTCTTTTACCCTTCTCCAGGCAGCAAACCCCTGAGAAACCACTACAGCGACCCAAGACAAGAACATGACAGGCTCTAGAAAGAGATAGAGAAAACCAGAAAAATAGACAAGATCAGAGGCGCCCCCACCTTTGGCCCTAATTAATAGCCCTCCCCATAATAGAGAAGCACCTAAGCCTAACTTTATATAGGGTCCAGTAAAAGCATAACCAATTGAAGATTTAAAAAACAATTGCAGTTCGCGACCAGAGACTTTGACAAAACCATCAATAAAACTCTCTTCACGATGAAAATTCTTGATGGTCTGCTTTGCCTCATAAGCTTCAATTATATATTGCTGAACTTCGGCTTTTTTATCCATCATCTTTTTAAAAATTTTCTGATTGAAAATAGTCATCACGGAAAAGAAGATGACACTCAAAAAAAGAGGGATGAAAGCTGGCCATAAATAGCTATCCGCATGATTAAGCCTTGGAATTAAAACCCAAGCCGCTATCAGAAGATTACCAATCTGAAGAAGCCCAAAACCTATAAACGCCCGAAGATTATTGATGTCATCAAACAAAACTTGAAAAAGTTGTCCCTGCCCTTTTGATTGATACCGATCGGGCGGACATTTTTCAAATAACGATAAAAGCTCCATTCTTAAAATTTTTTGCTGCACTCGAGCAGGGTAAAAGAAAAGTAGCCTTGAAAAAGTCCTGAAAACTAAAATACCAAGTGCCAAGGCAAGAAAAATCCAAACTGATGCAGATCCTAGACTCCCCTCACCCAACAAAATAGTTAATTTCCTAATTCTTTCAGGCAACTCGGCTTGCAGGACTTGTAGAAAATACAAACAAGAGATGGCCCCAAGGTAGTACCATTTAAATTCCATAGCATGGTGAAGTATCCAAGGAATAAATTTTCGAGAAATTCTGAGAGTCATGGGTAAAAAAAATAGATCATTTTCTGCTCAAAGTCATGACTTATAACAAGAAAGAATGATGACAGAACGAAGAAAACTTTTTAACATGATTGCTCATTGCGCCCGTAGCTCAGTTGGTTAGAGTATTACCTTGACATGGTAGGGGTCACAAGTTCGAATCTTGTCGGGCGCACCATTTTAAACATCATAGTTACTTCGGCTCCACATCCTTAACACCCAAAATACTTTTTCAGGAAGATCCGAGGTAGAATTCAAGTTTTTCTGTCACCTGTCCGACAAGTTCAGTATGAATAAATTGATCCCCCTTATATTTATCTTTCTTTCCATGAATGCTGGTGCCATCTGCATGTCTCCAGATCTAGAACTCCACGGCAAGACTCAAGATCAAAAAAAATGCGAAGTCACAATTAATTTAGAAGAGAAATACATTGATTTTGAGACAAGTCAGCAAATGTGCACCTTCAATATTGATGAAGAGACCGTCCAAGAGATAAGAACCAATAAGAGTGAAAAGATAACCGCCAAGGGTTACTCAAACTGGTTTGATTGCAAAGTTAAAATTTTTTATAATGAAAAAGGTCGCCCGTATAAGGCAAAGATCTCTTCACGCCTAACTCTTGCACTAACTTTTAAGCATGATGAGTGTTTCTTTGAGGATTGATTTATTCTAATTTTTGTTCAAGAGTTAGACTATAAGTACAACTCTGAGTTGTTTTTTCATCCAAGATGGAATATTTACCAACAAAATGTTTTATATTTTGAAAAAGACTAAAGACTCCTTGAATGTTAAGTATTTTACAGTCATCCTTATCAAAACGAGTGCCAACCAATTCCCGACAGCCCCTCGTTAGTAAATCAACCCTTCGTGAACTAGGGTTAATAAAAATCCTTCCTACTCGATGAATTGGTGTTTGTAAAATTTCACTCACATCACCAAGAACAAGCCCTAACTCTCCGTTCTCATCAAAAACAAGTTTTACTTTTGAAGCACTTAATAAATCACATCTATTTTGAGAATCACTTGTTTCAGTGATAAGCCCTGAATAAACGCCACAAAAACCAGCGAGTTCACCGAAACCATCTTGGCACGGTTCCTCCTGAAGCTGAGCGATCTTTGAAGCTGAATTACCTTGAATAAGTTTTGCCGATGCTAGTTTAGTGCCGAGAGGATTCCCCTTAGCATCTCTAATAGTGAAACTTATTGGGACAGAGGCCTCTCCCTTTTCAACTTTTAGATTACTAGTTGCCAGAATCATGGTCCTGATATTTTTATCTAGACCTCGTGAAGTTATGACAAAGAGCCTACCGGAAACACCGTTAATTCCTCTTAAAATGCCACTACCTATATAAGACTGGTCCTCATATGTTCCTCGACAAACCCCATTCTGTTCAGACCAATTCATAGAAAAACCTATCTCTTTTTGAGTCTTTGGATCTTTCCCTAGGGATCCACGTAGCTCGTATTGAAAGGCAAATGTATTTCGAGAAAAAAGAACAAGAAAAAAAAGGAATATCGATTTCATTTTGATCTCCTAATTTAGGAAACATCAAAAAGATATCGTGAAGTGGTTGATATTAAAATCTCACCGCGAAAATGGAATGCATTAAATCCGTCTTAAAAGATCTCTCATCTTTTTACCCACGACATCAGAGTACTCCAGGTCTAGTCTGATTACCTCCGCACTTTCACAACTCAAATGGGACTCTTGATTAATTTTATGTTTAAGGCTCTCAACATAATAATGTGTTTCTAGCATTAAAGTCTTAATTTCGTTGTGAAGGTCCTTATTTATAACTTGATTAATACTTAATTCATCAAGAACACTCAAGGCCACAACCCTCTCAAGAAGTGGAAATCTTCCCGCGGAAAAATACCTCACATAATCAACTGCTAGCTTTTTCCCTTCAAGCTTTAAAATCATCGGCCATGGCCGCCCCAAAGCTTTCGCTAAAGCCTGAAAGTAATTAAGTTCTGAGTTCATGAGTGAACAGCGTCCAAAGATTTTAAAATCCTCATTAAACTTCTTGATTTTCTCCTCATTGCAAGAGTTTAAAATATTATTAATCATCGTCACTTTTGATTTTATAAGACTTTTTGAAAGATCAAATTTTTGAAAAGAACTTCTTGCTTCACTTAAACTTTTTGTAAAAATATAATCAGATCCACTTTCGACTTTAATTTCTGAATAGACATTATCAAGAACTTCTTTCTTATAATCTAGGCACTCATCTACTTGAGCATCAGTAACTCTCACAGGAACATCTTGAAATTCTTTCTGTTTTATTTGAGAACAAGAGCCCAGAAAAAAAAGCATGAGAAAAAAAATATTTTGCATAAGAGCCTCAAAGTTGTTTAGATATAAATATACTACTGATTTACAATTCTCTTGACTCATATTTTTATTGTTAAATTCATCAAATTGCCCGACCATGTATATATGAGATTTTTTATCATTTTAATTTTTATCCTTCTTGCCAGTTGCTCGTCAAATCCAGATGGAAGCACGCCTAAGCTTAGATCATCCAAAAATCTTACCATAACTGAAATTAAACCAAACAAGTGGACTGCAATTACAAGGCAAAATCTTGAGCACCTCTTTCAAGTGTATGATCTTGAGCCTTATCTCTTTACGCTAGATATACAAATTGAGTCGAAGGCAATCCCAACCTCTCATCCCACTCTTAAACTTAATACTCGATATGCAGAAGAGCCCAATAAACTACTTTCACTTTTTATTCATGAACAGTTTCACTGGTGGGCAGAGAAAAGAAAGAGTGATGTAAACAGCGCAATTGAGGAAATAAAATCTCTTTTCCCAAGGCTTCCCCTTCAAGGCATGGCAAAAGAAGAGGAATCAAGTTATCTGCACTTACTCATTTGCTTTCTTGAATATGATGCCATTATCAAACTTATGGGAAAAAAAGAGGCGAATAAATTACTCAAAGATTTAATATATAAGGACAAGGTTTACCCTTGGATTTATAAGCAGGTCTATTTCAAATTTGAGAACCTCAAGGTCATCGTAGAAAAATACAATTTAAGCCCTAGGTCCTCCATTTAAAAACCTACAAAGAATCCCTCATGCTCCTGGGCAAGCAGACTTAAGAATTTGTAACGATCACTCGTTTTATCTTTTGTAAATTCAGATCCGACACCGATACAATTGATTTGAACTTTTCGGGTGTTTTCTTTTCTAATGACCTCTAAGATATCGTAGATATCATCCTTTTTATTGGAGTTATGATAAGTCGGAGCCCCATCGGATAGTAAAACGATATCCGAAATATTTTGATAATTTTCCAAAGCAAAGAGCATGACATCCCTCGTTGGAGTCCCACCACTTGGCTTCATGGAGTAAATGAACTCAAAAATATCCATTTGATTGATAAGAGTGTTTTCCATTGGTATACCCCATAACGTTTTAAACGGCGCCCTCTCGGCAAGTGGATATCTTATCACCTCAACCCTAAAATCTGGCCCCAGTGAAGTGATAAGCATTTTTAATCCTGCTTTAACCTGCCCCATCCTATCCTCTTCAATCATTGAATAAGAGGTATCAATAATAAAAAGGATTTCCTTACCTTTGAATTTAAAACCTACATCAACATCTTTTCCCTTTAAACTTCCGGGGTCAGGATTCTGAGCTAACTTTTCAGTAACCTTGGAGAGCATTTCTTTTGTTTTACCAAGCTCTTCCTGAGTTTTTATCAATTCCTCGCGAACAACTTCTATATTTTCCTCAGAAATTTTGGGGACAACTTCTTTTGTTTTCGGAATTGCTACATACAAGATGATAACAGCACCAAGTGCACCACTTAATAAATCTAGAAATGAAATGGAAAATAGTTCTATCGGCCGACGTTTTCTCATTCGGTCTCAATCTTATTGATTAAATTATCTATAACAAACTCTTTTAAATCGGAATGGAATCTATCTGTTTCCTCTTGTAATTGATGCACAAACCACATGACTATTATAGAAAGCACGAGTGCTACAAGGGTCGTGTCAAAAGCAACTCCAAGCAAAGTTGTTATTTTATCCATATCTCCGGAGTTAGCGACAATGAGGGCCTGAGAAATTCCGATAACCGTTCCAACGAAGCCAATAGAAGGAATAACCCAAGTGAGATAACGGATCACAGACTGATCGCCTTCAGATTTTTCCTGTGAAACCTCTATTTGAATGCTTACAATATCGATCAATTCTGAAAGCGAGCCTGAAGTTCTAAACTTAGTACAAGCTTTTTTTAATAAATCACTGAGGATGTATTTTTCTTTTTTTTCAAATTCAATCAATTTGAATTTTAGTTTGTTGATATCTTGGGGCAAAAATATATGCTTATCATTGGTTGGTATTAAATTCATTTTAAAGGCGAGTCGTTCACGAGAAATAACTTTTAATTTTTCCTTAACTTCAAACATCGCCCAAAAAAACGCCAGGTAGGTCAAACTTTGAACATAGCCTCCATTAACTACGTCCCCGCCTAACAAAAGCAAAAATCGATACAGGCCAGGCGAATTTACTTTAGAGACCATCGCCAGCATGAACATACAGGCAAATGTGATTAAAAGTGCAATACCTGACGCAACTGTTAAGTTTCTAAGGTTTTTCATCTGACAATTTCCGTGTTATTAAATGATGAATTCTCTATCGGCAACTCTTGCGAGGACATTATGAGGAAAGTTGAAATCCATCCAGAAGCGGTTGAGCGCGTCAAAAAATACACTATTTCGGACTCCGTTTTGGGTTTTGGAAAGTATGTAGCTCCAATTATGATAGAGGCCATATACGATAATGGTCAGTGGCAAAGATTTGACCTTCTTCCCTATGGACCCATTCAGTTGGATCCTTGTACAAAAGTCCTCCATTATGGTCAGGAAATTTTTGAAGGAATGAAGGCGTTTCGTCAGCCAAACGATGAGATAAAACTTTTCAGACCGGAGATGAATGCTCGTCGCTTTAATCAATCGGCGCGTAGAATGTCCATGCCAGAAGTTCCAGAAGAATTATTTCTTAATGCCTGCGAGGTCATCTGTGCCTATTGTAAAAATTTAGTACCAAAAAGATTAGGCGAATCTCTGTACCTAAGACCATTTATGATCGCTACAGAAGTTGGTCTAGGTATTAAGCCATCAAAACAATTTCTTTTCGTCATCGTAGCTTCACCTTCAGGTGCTTATTTCTCAGGAGACTCTGTAAAAGTTTTCATTGAACGAGATGATATTCGTGCTGCTCAAGGGGGAATAGGATTTGCAAAGACCGGTGGAAATTATGCCGCCAGTCTCCAATCATATACCAAAACTATTCAAGCAGGATGTGATCAAACAATGTGGCTAGATTCAAGCCACCAATACATTGAAGAAATGTCTGGTATGAATTTTATGTGTATCATTGATGGAGAACTTCATACTCCAGCGCTTACTGATACCATTCTAGATGGAATTACAAGGAAGTCAGTTTTAGAACTTGCTCGTCATGAAAAAATCAAAGTCGTAGAAGGTAAAATTGCGATTGATTCACTTCTTCAATTAATTGAAGAGGGACGCTGTACGGAGGCATTTGTCTGCGGCACGGCCTCTGTCATTTGCCCTATCAGTTCTTTTCTAGATAAAGATGGCCGCACTCATTATATGAAGTATGGTGAAGGAAAAATGTCTATGTATCTGCGTGAAAAACTAATCAGTATTCAGGGGGGAAGAGAGCAAGGACCAGAAGGCTGGCTTTACCCGGTAAAAGACATTCATTTTTAAGCAAATAAAAAGGGCCCTGAAAAGGGCCCTTTTTATTATCTAGCCAAGAGATGGCAATAATTCGAAACAAAGAATGGCGATAAATGTTGGGTACAAAGCACCTTTGAGAAGTCCAATCGGAGTAATCCCGCCCTCTCCAAAAGAATCTTTTAATATACCAAAACCTGCAGGATTTGGAGCATTCGCAATAACAGTTAAGCCACCACCTGTCACAGCACCTGCAACAAGAAAATATTTAGCAGAATCTGTTAATTCAACTAAAGATCCTAGGTAAGTAAGAGCAGCATTATCTGTAATTCCAGTTAACCCCGTCGCTCCAAAGTATAGAACTTGGTCGGTAAGACTTGAAATAAGTGGCTGTAACCACCATTTTTGCTCAGTTCCCAAAACAATTAATCCAGCTAAAAAGAAACCAACCATTAATGATGATTTCACTTGAACTGGTTCTTGATATTTAGCTGTCACGGCAGTGAAACCTAAGAAGAAAATAAAAGCTGCAAGGAACACAACCATATGGTGAGCAGCGACAACAACTAATCCAAGAAAAAGAACATGAGTTAAAGTGATCCAAGCAGGTGTTGCTGCTTCGTTCTTATCACCAGCAAGTTTAAAGTCACCAGCAAGCTCGTTTTTAAACATAAAAGTCATTGT
>CANHJD010000008.1 GCA_947461145.1 Bacteriovoracaceae bacterium | reverse complement strand
GGAATTTCGAGCTCTTCAGTCACCTGACGGAACTTTTCATAGTTCGCACACCCATTAAATAGGGGCAACAGGAAGATTAAAAGATAAAATTTCATGACTTTTATGTTATCAATGATTCAGATAAAAAGAAATCATTAGGAATAGACATGGGCCATAAAAATCTCTTTACCCAAGTATTATTGACCGAAGCCAGTGCCTTAGAGCGAGCGGCACATAATTTTAATGGGAAAACAGCAGATCAGCTCGTCTCCCTTTTTGAATTACTGGCGGGAACTGGCGGAAGCTTAATTGTTTCGGGAGTAGGGAAGTCTGGGCATATTGCGACAAAGATCGCCGCTACCTTTTCCTCCCTCGGTCTCCCTTCGTTTTTTCTCCACCCAACTGAAGCCATGCACGGAGATTTGGGACGAGTGACTAAATCTGATGCGATTGTTCTAATAAGCAAATCAGGTACAACCGAAGAACTTTTGGCTATGCTGCCATACGTTTCAGTACCTAAAGAAAGAATTATTGCTCTGGTTGGAAATTTGAATTCCCCAATTGCAAAATCAGCTGGGATTGTTCTTGATGCATCAGTTGAAAAAGAAGCCTGTATAAACGACCTTGCCCCTACTACCAGCACTACCGTAGCGCTGGCCTTAGGTGATGCGATGGCGGTTCTTTATGAAAACGTGCTTGGAGTTTCAAAAGAAAAATTTGCGGTTAATCATCCAGCAGGACTGTTAGGTAAATCACTTTCTCTCACCGTGGATCATTTAATGATTAATGCAGCCGACTGCCCATATGTTGGTGGGGAAGCAACTCTTCAGGACGCTATTCTTGCTATGACCCAGAAACCAGTTGGTATGTGCGCTGTTCTAGATGGAAAAAAATTATTGGGAATTCTTGTTGAAGGGGATATTCGACGTGCGTTTGCTAAAAGTGCCGATGCTATTAGTACACCAGTGAAAGAATTAATGACCACAAAGCCCACTTCTCTTTCTCCACATAATCTTGCCTTTGAAGCTTTAAAAATGATGGAAAATCCTTCAAGACCAATTTCTGTTGCTCCTGTAGTTCTAGACGGAGAGTTTCAAGGGGTTTTGAGATTACATGATCTATTTAAGGCCGGATTTGTCTCTTCTCAATCCACCAAGTAATCATGTAGAGCAAGGCAAAGAGCATCAGAAAGGGAAAAATTCCGTAGATCTGGTAAACGGTCGCGTCTGTTTTATGTATAGGAACGACTATATCTAACTTTCCAATCTGATTTATCTCTAAACGCTTTGATTCTGAGCCATCTGGATATGTGACAGAACTTATCCCTGTATTTGTGCTTCTGATAATCGGTAATTGAAATTCCAGTGCACGCCATTTTGAAAGAAAGAGATGCTGATAGGGCTCTGCCGTATCACCATACCATGAATCGTTTGTATGATTCACAATAAAATAGTTTTTCCCCCACTCATTAAGAAGACCTCTCATAAAATTTGTGTCCAAGATTTCATAACAAATGGGAGTCACAAATCTATAACCAGCTTTTGTTTCCATCAATGGAGTTCCTTTTCCTTTCGCAAAAAGTGAAATTGCCGGAACATAAGCTACAATTTGGCGATTGAATTGACCAAAAGGAAGAGTTTCGCCAAAAGGGATCAGAATATTTTTATGATAGATCGATTTGATTTTATCTCTGCTTATGAGAAGTGATGAATTAAAAACTGATTCAATAAAATCAAATTTGGTCTTACTCAAATCTTGGTCATATCCACCAATCAGAATTTCGGCTTCAGTTTCTTGTATTATTCTCTGAAAGCTCTCATCTAGTGGGGAGTTAGGTCCTTCAAAAGTGTTGGGAAAGGCTGTTTCAGGCCAAATAATAAGCTCAGGGCTAAGCTCACTTTTTTGCTTTGAAAGATCTTCATAGGTTCTAATAACAGCCTCAAACGAATCCTGATCGCCTTGTTCTGAAGTTATTTTTAAAAAGTTTCCAATGTTTGCCTGAACAATCCTTATAGGAAGTTTTAAATTTGAATCAGAGGGCCTTAGATAGAAAATTACGTTAAGGAAAATAAAAATAAAAAAAATGATCCAAGTCTTAGAGTGAATTTTTTTTGCTTTTAGTTGTTGGATGATTTCAAGACTTATCCAATAGGTCATAAAACTAAAAATTGCCACTCCAAAGTAAGGAGCAAGTCCAAGATATGGAGCGAGATGGAGCCAAGGACTACCTACATAAGAAGGAAATTGTTGCGGAATAAATCTTTCCATGAGGGTGAGAATAAAGGCATTTAAAATAATATTTTTATTTAAAGACCAGTTTAGTTGAGGGCGAAATTTTCTCCAAATAGCATAAATCCACCAATGGGGCTGAAGGATAATTGATGCTAAGGAGCCCAAAAGAATTGAAAGGGCAAAAGGAAGCTGACCAAATTCCCTTATAGTATGAGGAATCCAATAATAACCTACGAAGTTGAGACCAAGATTAAATCCAAGGATTAGGCAAAGACTTTTTGGAAAAGTAGAGTCTTCGATCTTCCAGAGGAATAGGGGTAGGGCAATAAAAAGAAGGAGGAAGAATCCATTTCCAAGAAACGAAGGATAGGACAGAGCGTAGAGGCTTCCGGCCAAGCTTGAGATGAAAAAATCGATTAAATGTCTCTTCATCACATGATTGTAGAATAATATTTAGTGGTTCGCCACAGATCTAGTGGTTGAAAGATTAAGTTGACCGTTAACTGAGTCAGCAAGTTCCATTGCCCGACCAGCATCCAGTTTACCAGCTCCGAGTATTTTTCCTTCAAAGTTTTTAACCTTCAATGAAGAGCTCAATATAACATTTTTGATCTGATCAAATTTCATGTTTGGATGTTTTGATTTTATCATTGCTGCAACACCTGTAACAAATGCAGTCGCTTGAGATGTTCCAGTCATATAGCCTGCGCCATTTTGAGGTATAGCAGAGCGAATTCTGTGTCCTGGAGCCGCGATATCAACAGAGTTTTTACCATAGTTTGAAGAAGCGATAATATTTAAACCATCATCGTGTGCACCAACTGTAATAATGTTAGAGAGTCCATAAGAAGCTGGATAGTAAGCGTGGCGCTTGTCGTCAATGTTTGAATGCTCATTGCCCGCAGCTGCAATAACGAGAATTCCTTTTTTCTCAGCAGCTTTAAGAACACGAAGTTCTTCAACTGAAGCTTCTGGTCCGCCACCAGAGTAGTTAATCACATCAACATTATTATCAACGGCATATTGAAGGGCCTTGATTGTAGCGTCGAGATTTGCCTGTCCAGAAGCTTTAGGATTGTAATATTTAAGTGCAAGAATTTTAACGTCAGGGAAAATAGATTTTACAATTCCGGCAACATGAGTTCCATGCCCATGTTGATCACTTGGAGTCGATGTCGCTCTGCCTGTAGAAAAATCAACTCCATAATTATGGTTTGAAGTTTTGCCTTTAACGACATGAATGTTATTAATAAGAAACGGATGATTTCCCTGGATGCCAGTATCAACCACGGCAACAACAATATCCTTCTTTTTTGTAAATCTGCTCCAAGAATCTTTTAAATTAATTGAAGCGAGATGTTTATCAGGATCAATTCCCCAGCTAGCATATCTGGAAATAAGCAATTCTGGTCCGTAGGCCAGTTGACTCTCGTTCGCAAAGGCTGCCCCAACCGTAAGGTTAAGAGACAAGGCCAGCGTTAGAAGAGACTTAACTGCGTTTTTCATTACTATCCCTTATCACGGTTTAAAGTGTAAAAGTTGGAATGCTTGGATTCCGTGTAATAAGTAAAGCAAGGCTCTTGCCAAAAGAGTCATTAGGGATTCAAAGGGATAGGTGTGTGTTCTCCAATTGATTGTCTCAAAATTTAGATAAGTGACAAAATTTTAGACATAATTTTTGGGCAAAAAAAAAGCCTCCCAGAGGGGAGGCTTTTGAATTTAAAGCAATTTTTAACTTAGGCATGTCGGAAAATTTGAGATTCTTCTTTTTCTTTTTCCTCTGCATGTTGAATACAGAGTTCTGCCCAGGGTTGATTTTCTAGACGTTTAAGTCCTATCTCATCCTCACATTCCTCGCAGTGACCAAAAGTTCCTTCAGCACATCTATCAAGGGCCGCATCAATCCGACGAAGTTTAATGTATTCTCTGTCGCGAATCGTACAGTTGATTTGTTGTTGAATCAAAGAAGAAGCAAGATCTGTCTCATCTGAAAGATCTTCTTCAGAGACATGTAAGTCTTCTGATTTATTAAGTAGACCCACATTAAGGATTTGCTGCCTATGCTTTAAAAGCAACGCCTTAAAATGTTCCATTTGTTTCTTCTCCACAGAATCCTCCTATTGGGGTGGCACTAATAAAGAGTCAATAACCACTTACTATATTTTAAGGTCAAGGGTGTCTTTGACTCAAGTGAGGATACCTATCGGCAAGTTTTGACCAAAAGTTTGAAAAAAGTCCCCATTTTTAACATATTTCTTGGGGCGAATTTGACAAATATGGTTGGGTCTCGTTAAGGTGAAATATGACCTTAGAGAAATCGAGGATTTATGTTGCAAAGCGATAAGGCTGCTTCTGTTGGGTTAATACCTTCGGGCCTTTTTATAGTTTCTGTCTACGATCCAAAGACTCAAGCAAGCGATGGGTATTTGGCCAGCTGGGTACAACAAATTTCATTTAACCCTCTTCTCATAGCCATGGCCATAAAGCCAGGTCGTCCGGCCTATGACCTAATAAAAGCTGGGCACCCATTTTGTGTTAACGTTGTTGGTGACCATGATAAGACATTTTTAAAGCACTTTTGGAAAGGTTATGATCCTGCCCAGAATCCATTTAAAGAAATTCCAAATCATTTAGGCGAATTTAACGGACTAATTATCGATCAAGCAAAAGCGGCTATTGAATGTGTCATGGTTAGTTCTTCTACACCTGGTGATCATGAAATAATTTTTGCTGAAGTTAAGGCCTCTCATTTAATGAATGCTGAAAGTAAACCAATGGTTCACATTCGGAAGTCGGGAGCTGATTACTGATGCGTTTAAAGTTACCCATTTCAAAATATTCAGTACTTTCATTTGTGGTGATTATAACTGTCTCCTGCGGAAAAAAAGCGATTGAAAAGAAAGGACAATCACAAGAAGAAACGACGATTGAAATGAGTGCTTTGGAAGCTGAACTAAGTAAACAAGAGCTGTATTGTGAATCAACTCAAAGCTGCCCAAGCTATTTGGCCAAGGTGGCTGTCGTTCATAAAGACAGATTAAAATTTTGCACTGGATTTTTGACTGCAAAGAATACAATTGTAACTGCGAGTAGTTGTCTTCCAGAAACTTTGAGATCCAAAGATTTGCCTTGTAATAGGGATGTTTTTTTCTTTTTTGCTCGTACAAATGAAAAGCCTCAGAGAGTTGCTTGCAAAAGAATACTTGAGGCATCAGAAATTGACTCAAGAGAACCCTTCCTTTGGCGAAGTGATGTGGCCTACCTAGAAATTGAAGAGTTTGATCGATCAAGATTTCTTCTTCCAAGTCGAAGTGGAATGGCCGACATGGACCAATTTTATATTTGGGGAATTGACCAGATTGATGATCACCAAGGTATAATTCGTAAAAAAGAGAATTGTCAGTCCGTCCATAATTCTTATTTTAATCCACTTGCAAATAATGAATACTCACCCGTTATGATTATGGCGGGTTGCGAGTTTAATTCTGGTAATGGTGGCTCACCAATCTTGGATTATCGGGGTAAAGTAAGAGGAATTGTTTCAAAATCCGTTGAAAATAGAGATATTAGCGAGTTTGCATCTTTTGAATTTCTCGCCAAGCCTCTGAAGAAAATGATTTATTCTTCCAATTATGCTTGTGCTCCAACCATACCAGAGTTGGAAGTTGCTAGTGAAAGTGAATGTGGCAAGGTCTTAGATTATAGCTCATATGACTTTGCGAGAAGAGAAATGGTTAATGAGGCCAATCTCTTCAAGGCATCTATTAATAAGATAGAGTACGCATTAAATGAAAAAAATCGTTATTTGAAACTATCAGTAAAATTGACTCCTTCTGGGGACTCTCATCAAGTTGAGATCTATCCTAAATGTTTTAAAAATGTCTCAAAATGGATTGGAGAGTTCAACAGTTCTAAGCCCTTCACATTTAACATTGAGCTTCCAGATATGATTTTAAAAAAATCAATGAATGAGTATGGCAGAATGGTTGCAGATGAAATCGTGAAAGAGCAAATTCCAACAAATTTTCAATTTAAACCAAGTATTTTACGCTCTAGCCGCCAGGCAACAGTATTTATGTGGGCCGAAGGTCCAACATCAACTTATTCGAATCTTACTGAGAGTTGCGGATCATTGCTTTAAATCTCGCCAGCTCTTGCCCTTTCTAGCTCCTGAATTTTTTTGGAAACTGTCTACCGCTTGAACGTGCTCGCCATAGTTTTTTGTAAAAACATGTGTTCCATCATTTCTACTAACAAAAAATAAAAACTCATGGTTTTCAGGGGATAATACTGCCTGAATCGCCTCAAGACTTGGGTTTGAAATTGGTCCTTTTGGTAGAGCAGGTATTTTATATGTGTTGTAAGGGGTTACTTCTAAAAGATCAGATTTTTTTATGTTCCCCGCGTAGCGACTCCAGATTCCATAGATTGTAGTCGGGTCAGATTCTAGACGCATTCTCTTTTTCAATCGATTGGTAAAGACCCCAGCAATTGAAGGCCTCTCCGTTTTTGCACCAGTTTCTTTTTCCACCATCGAAGCCAAGATAATCACTTGGTGTTTATCCAGAAATGGATGACTGAAATTAATTTGTTCGGTCTTTTTATTAAATAGGTCGAGCATTGTTTTTGCAACGAGCTTGGCGGTAGAGTTTGGGACAAAACGATAGGTCTCGGGATAGAGGTAGCCTTCAAGAGAATCTGCAGAGATGTTAAATTGAGAAATAAATTCACGATTTTGAATGATCTCTAAAAAATCTTTTTCCTTTGTTACACCAGCAGCTTCTAGAAGCTTGGCGACTTCATACATATTTTTTCCCTCAGGAATTGTGATGCTTGTTAAATTGGCCTGTCCATAAACAAGTGTATTTAATACATCCGACATTGTTGACCCCTTGGCGATGGTGTAACTGCCGGCCTTGAATTTAGTCATAACTTTTTTATATTTTGCCAAGTAATGAAAGAATCGGGTGTTGGATATTAATCCTTGATTAAAAAGTCTCTGGTTAATTTTTCCAAACGTATCTCCATTCTCGACAACAAAATTCATGTTATCACCATCATAAGTTTTATTAAGATAGCTGGTAACATAAGTACCAACTGACCCAATGGTGATAAGGGATATTATAGTAAATGCGACGAGGAGTTTTTTAATCATATCCTCATATTATAAATGAGGACGGTCCTTCTTGCGGCGAATAAAATCTTCTAAAATTACACAAGCTGCTAAGGCATCTATTTGCGACAGATTTACTTGGAAATTATACTGAGGGGAGCTTTTCATTCGGGATTCTGCCTCAAAGGTGGAAAGAGTTTCATCCTGCTCTTCAATCGGTAGACTAATTTGCTCTCTTATCATGTTCACAAAGTTTTGAGCTCTTTCTGTTGAGGAGGTCTTTTTTCCGTCCACGAGATGGGGGAGACCAATGACTATGAGATCCACACACTCATTATCAAGAATTATTTTCAATTCTTTAACCACTTGATCTTTGCCTTTGTTTGCGATCCTTCCATAAGGAGTTGGGTACGGATCTCGATTTACACAATAAGTGGCAACACCAATAAATTTCTCTCCAAAATCCATGGCCAGGATAGTTTTTAGATTAAGTGCATGTTCTGGGGCGAGGTGAAATTCATTCATCAGAGACTATTTACTTAATGATCTTGCTTAAGTCAAAAGAGGAAGTTGAATATCTGAGTGAGATTTACTTTCCTCAAATTTGACACCTACTCCAAGCAGTCTAACTGGACGTGGATCCTGGCTCCAGCGCTCTGCTAGAAGTTGGAGATAGCTCTCTTCTTGAAAGGGGAGTTGTCGTTCAATTGTTGTCTGCTTGAAATCAAAGTATTTAATTTTTAAATGAATATTCTTAATTTTCTTATCATCATAAGAGCTTAGGGCGTCTTGAATTTCCTGAAACATTCTCCTGACATGATCTTTCATTTCTTCGAATCTTTCCAGATCCCTAACAAATGTCTCTTCAGTACCAAGAGATTTTCTTTCATACTCATTCTCAACTTCTCGCTCATCAATTCCTCGGCAAAAATCAAATAGCAAATCTCCAAATCTTCCAAAGTTAAAAATGAGTTGAGAGCGGTGAAAGGCTTGTAAATCAAGGCAAGTTTTCACTCCCATTTCCTGCATCTTCTTTGCGGTCACCTTACCCACACCCCAAATTCGTTCAATAGGTATCTTTGAAATAAAACTTTCTACATTTTCAGGTGGAACAGTAAAAATGCCATTCGGTTTATTAATGTCGCTTGCTAGTTTTGCTATTAATTTGTTGGGTGCCACACCTGCCGATGCAGTTAGCTGAGTGCGCTCAAATATCAATCTTCTTATCTCCTGAGCAATAAGTGTCGCTGAACCATGAAAATGGTGAGAATTTGTGACATCAAGGTAAGCCTCATCGAGGGACATTGGTTCTACCAACTCCGAAAACTCATGAAAGATTTGAAAGACTTTTTGAGAGGCTTCTGAGTATTTTCTGAAGTTAGGCTTAACTAATTTTAGATGGGGACAAAGTTTTAAAGCATGGGCAGTTGGCATTGCAGCCTTTACACCAAATTTTCTTGCTTCATAGTTTGAAGTACAAAGTACCCCACGACGGTCACTAGAGCCTCCAACGGCCATGGGAATATTTCTCAGGGCCGGGTTATCTCTCATTTCTACCGCAGCAAAAAATGCGTCCATATCTACGTGGATGATTTTTCTCATGCGTATATTTTACGTACTTGGTACACCTTGTCGATAGAATTAATCTTTATCAGGAAACTTATAGTCTCCGGGATTCAAGGCTTTTTGCAGATTTTTAATGATGGCCTCAACTGTTGAATGCTTATTATGCACTTTATAAACCTCATCCTCATGATAGGAAGCAATCTCATCTTGTTTAATAATTTCGTTTTGCTCGGCCAGATTAATTTTTGAAAGGACTGCATTTGAAATAATTTTTATTTTTTCTTCCTCTTCCGGGGAGAGAGTCTTATCGAGTTTTGCTAAAATTCTAATGTTGTTAACTAAAAAGCCTCTATCTACTGCATTGTTTATAAGTGGGAGTAGTTCTGCAACTTTAGGAGGTGCCTTAAGGTCAATAATAAGTTGCTTCTTTTGCTGTGTTGTAAAGGGGAGTGTATTAATCTTTTCAGTGATCCACTTCTCCTCCGCTTCGTCTATAAATCCATCTACAAAGCAAAATGAAAAGCTGGCACGCCAAAGATTAAATTTACTGTCCTGCATATTATCCTTCCTGTTTATACCTATTAAGATACTGTATTTGATGTTGTAAAAATTGCAAGTGAGGGGATAGTTAGCATATACTTCATTTCAAGAATTAATGCTTAATTAAAAAACTCAGGAGAAATAATGAAAATTCTATTAGTGCTACTGTTATTAGTCACTTTCGGTTCCTGTGCGCATAAGAAAAACTGCTCAGACAATTCCTCTTGTCAAAAGGCAGAAGTAAAACCTGCAGTTTGTTACGATGGTTATTGCCCCATGGGATTATCAAAAAAACTTAAAGTAAAAGGCGATCACAGGTATTATCTTGAATACAAAGGTAAGCATTATATCTTCTCTTCAGCTGAGGCTAGAGATACCTTTATGTCAAAGATAGATCATCACATAAAAAAAGCAGATAGTTATTGGGAGATGATGGAAGGTTCAGATCGACTTCGATAAAAGATTCTTGAGGCTTCATTTATAATGGAGCCTCCCAGTCTAACCTACTGATATTATTGGCAGGCTCAGTCTTGAAATAAACAATAAATTGACTTCCTCAGGTTTAAGGTTAAAATAAACTCAATCAGAAAATGTTTCGCGTAATTTCTCGAAATCGAGATTTAAAAATCCCAAAAAATTTCAAAACTAATGACCAATATATCTAGACATTTAATTAACATTACCGTGGAGTCAAAATGCATTTAAGTGCGTTGCGTGAGAAAGACATCGAAGAACTAACTAAGATGGCCGAAGAAGCCCAAATTGAAAATGCTGCTGGCCTTAAAAAGCATGAGCTGATTTTCTCTCTTCTCACTAAAAAATCTAAAGATAACGAAGAAATTTATGGTGATGGTGTTCTAGAAATCCTTCCAGATGGTTTTGGATTTTTACGATCTCCTTCTTACAACTACCTTCCAGGTGCAGATGATATTTATGTTTCACCTTCTCAGATTCGCCGATTTGGTCTTAGGACTGGGGATACAATTGAAGGACAAATCAGAACACCTAAAGAAGGCGAGCGCTACTTTGCCCTTTTGAAAGTCAATCACATCAACTTCCGTGATCCAGAACAACATCGTTCAACAGTTCTTTTTGATAACTTGACTCCGCTTTACCCAAACCAACGTATTAATCTTGAGTCAAAGCCTACTAACTATTCGACTCGTATTATTGATTTGTTTGTTCCCCAAGGTTTTGGTCAACGCTGTTTAATTGTTGCCCCACCTAAAGCTGGTAAAACCATGCTTATGCAGGATATCGCAAACTCGATTTCGGATAATCATCCAGATACAAAACTTATTGTTCTCTTGATTGATGAGCGTCCGGAAGAAGTGACAGACATGAAGCGAAACGTTCGAGCGGAAGTGGTTTCCTCAACGTTTGATGAACCTGCAACTCGTCACGTTCAAGTGGCAGAAATGGTTATTGAGAAGGCAAAGCGTCTTGTTGAAGCAAAACAACACGTTGTGATTCTACTCGATTCGATTACGCGTTTGGCCCGAGCTTACAACACGGTTGTTCCACCATCTGGTAAAATTCTCTCCGGTGGTGTGGATTCTAATGCTCTTCATAAACCAAAAAGATTTTTTGGTGCTGCTCGAAATATTGAAAATGGTGGTTCACTTACCATCATCGCAACGGCCCTTATTGATACGGGTTCAAGAATGGATGAAGTTATCTTTGAGGAATTTAAAGGTACTGGTAACTCTGAAATTCAACTTGATAGAAAACTTATGGAAAAACGCGTTTTCCCATGTCTTGATATCAACAAATCTTCAACTCGTAAGGAAGATCTTCTTATGAAGGATAAAGATCTTCAAAGAGTTTTCGTTCTTCGTCGAGTTCTTAATCCGATGAACACGATGGATTCAATGGAGTTTATCCTTGAGAGAATTAGAGATACAAAAACAAATTCTGCCTTTTTGGATAAATTGAATTCATAATGAAAAAAACTTTAAAACGAATTGCCCTTCTACTTGCGAAACAATACACCTCAATAGGCGGTCAAGCCGTCATTGAGGGAGTCATGATGCGCTCACCGAATGCTTTTGTTGTGGCCGTAAGAAAGCCAGATGGAACAATTCGTTTAAGACGTGACCAGTGGTATGGACTCAGTAAGAGATTAAATTTTTTAAAGAAGCCCTTTCTGCGCGGTGTGCTCATGTTAATTGAGACCATGGCCAATGGAATTGTTTCTCTTAATTATTCGGCTAATATTGCAATGGCCGAAGAGGAGAGAGAGAAGGCTCTTAAGAAAGGGAAGAGTCTTGAGCAGTTTGAAGCGGATCAAAAGAAAAAAGAAAAAGTGGATATTGCAACTTATCTAACCATGGCAGTTTCTTTTGCCTTTGGGATTGGTCTTTTTGTTTTTGTTCCCCATTGGGCTGCTTTTGGAATTGGAAATTTACTTGGCTATGAATGGACTCTTGATAGTTTTGCTTTTCATGCAGTTGATGGTGTCGTAAAGGCAATCATCTTTGTTAGCTATATCTGGGGTATTTCATTTATGAAAGACGTTTACCGCGTTTTTCAGTACCACGGAGCTGAGCACAAGTCGATTGCCACATTTGAATCTGGAATGGATCTTACTATCGATAATGCTAGAAAGTTCAGTACTCTTCATCCTCGCTGTGGAACAAGTTTTGTTTTCTTTCTTATCCTAATTTCTATCGTCCTATTTTCGGCAGTTTTTACGATGGTACCGGTTGGAGTTAACCTCCCACCAATCTTGCGCCATATAGTTGCAGTTCTTTTTAAGGTTGTACTTATGTTACCGGTTGCCGGTATTAGTTACGAGCTTATTAAAGCATCTGGTAAGTGCTCAGATCAGTGGTGGGCGCGTGCCATGGCTGCCCCCGGTATGCTTTTGCAAAAATTGACAACCAAAGAGCCTGATGATCAGCAGCTGGAAGTGGCGCTTTCAAGTATCAAAGCCGTACTTTATCTTGAAGAGAAATTTAATCTAAAAGATGCAACTGCCAAGGTGTTAAAGCTCGAGGAAGTCGACATCAAGTCCATTAATGACATTGAGTCGGCGAATACTTCGCTGAAAGAATTTTTAGAATAGCCTTAAGGAATACAAGTGTTCGATAAATTAGAAGCAGTCGTTAGACGTTATGAAATTTTAACTGAAAGATTGGGAGATCCGACTCTTTACGATCGTCCAACAGAGCTCAGAGAAACAAATACTGAGCGTTCAAATATTGAGCCCATCGTTTTTAAATTTAGAGAGTTTAAAAAACTCGTTGCCGATATTGAAGGCAACAAAGACATCATTCATAACGAAAAAGACGAAGATATGCGGGAGATGGCCAAAGAAGAGCTGTCTGAGCTTGAGGCCAAGCTACCTATAATCGAGCAAGAGTTAAAGCTACTTCTTCTACCTAAAGATCCTAATGATGACCGAAACGTCATTATTGAAATCCGTGCAGGGGCTGGAGGTGACGAAGCTTCCATCTTTGTGGCTGACGTCTGGAGAATGTATAAAAACTACTTTAACTCTAAGGGATGGCGCTCAGAAGTTGTTTCCATCTCTGAGGGAGATCGCGGGCTTAAAGAAATTGTCGTCAACGTATCTGGAGATAAAGTTTATTCTAAGATGAAATATGAGTCCGGTGTCCATCGAGTGCAGAGAGTTCCTGATACAGAAGCACAAGGACGGGTACATACCTCAACAATCACTGTTGCGGTTATGCCAGAAGCAGACGAGGTCGGTGATGTTGTTTTAGACATGAATGAGATTCGTATCGACGTATATCGCTCTGGGGGATCAGGTGGTCAGTCTGTTAACACCTCTGACTCCGCTGTACGCTTAACTCACATGCCTTCAGGTATTGTAATCGCCATGCAGGATGAGCGCTCACAGTTAAAAAACAAGGACAAAGCATTTAAGATCTTAAAGGCGAAGCTTTACGATCTTCGCATTCAAGAAGCCCACGCCAAAGAAGCCTCAATGCGAAAAGGTCTCGTCGGAACAGGGGATCGGTCTGAGCGCATTAGAACATACAACTATCCTCAAGGGCGAATTACTGATCACCGAATTAATTTTACGATATATAATCTTCCAAATTTTATGAATGGTGACGTTGATGAAGTGATCGATGCGCTTATTGCTCATAACCAAGCCATTCTTCTACAGGGAGAAGAGGCATAAAGACCCTTATAGAGGTGTGGTCATCTTTTTATCATGATCATGAGTCGTCTCTTCAGGATCTGTACCCAGGACTTAGTAAGTCGATCTTTTTAAGAGATCTTTTAGATATTCTAAAGTTCCACGCAAATAATTCACTTATTAATTTAGACCACTCTTCTCTGTCGCTCTCACCGCTCATGACAAAACAACTTCAGGATCAGTTCTTGTCTGGAGTTCCTTTTGCGTATCTCATGGGATTTAGCGAATTTTACTATCAACAATTTTACGTCAATAAACATGTCCTTATTCCTAGGCCTGAAACCGAATTCATGGTGGATTTTATTGTTCAGGAATTTAAAGGGAAGTCGCAGACTATTCTTGATATCGGCACCGGAAGTGGCGCCATAATTTTAAGTCTTTTATACGCCGGAGTGGGGAACAAGGGTTTGGGTGTTGACCTTTCTCTGGAAGCACTTAAAGTTGCAGAAATTAATAGTCGTCGTCAGCAACTCGAAAATCAAGTCACTTTTTCTGTTTCCGACCGGTTGGAAAATGTTGAAGGAATATTTGATCTCATTGTTTCTAATCCGCCGTATATTAAATCAACACTCCACCGAAAACTTGTGCATCAATCTGTCGATAAGCACGAACCGCATCAGGCCCTTTATCTTCCTGATGAGGATTATGATTTGTGGTTTCATAAATTCTTTTTAGGCATACGTTCTCATTTAGATGGTGTTTTTATCATGGAAGGTCATGAGTTAGCGCTTGAAGCTCAGGCCAAAGTTCTGGAAAGTCTTGGATTTAATTCTGTTCGCGTTATTAAGGATTTGACTGGAGTTAACCGTTTCCTAAGAGCAGAAATCAATCTAAAATAATTTATCTCATTCATGGAAGGTTTATGGATAAACTCTTAGTACAAGGTCCTTGTCAGCTCAATGGAACAGTGGAAATTTCTTCTGCTAAAAATGCCACTTTGCCCATTCTTGCGGCGACTATACTTTTTCCTTATCCCGTAAAATTTGTAGGAATTCCTGATCTTATGGATGTTGGAACTATTTTAAAGTTACTTCAGTCGATGGGAATAAATGTTACAAAAAATGATCATGAAGTCCTGATTGATGCCACAACACTTAATAACCAGCACGCAGATTACACTCTTGTTAAGACCATGAGGGCGTCAGTTTTAGTTCTTGGACCTCTTCTCGCCAGATTTGGTATCGCTTCAGTTTCATTACCTGGTGGATGTGCCATTGGAGCAAGGCCTGTTGATATTCATCTTATGGGTCTTGAAAAAATGGGTGCCCAGATAGAGATCGAAAATGGCTACATAAAAGCCAAGTGTGACAAGCTTAAGGGAGCCGTTGTGAAGTTTCCTTTTCCGAGTGTTGGGGCTACCGAAAATATCATGATGGCCGCAGTTCTTGCAGAGGGTGTTACGGTCATCGAAAATGCCGCTATGGAGCCAGAGATTGATGATCTAGCGGATTTCTTGATGGCCCAAGGAGTGAAGATAGAAGGTGCTGGAACTTCCCACATCACTATTCATGGAATGAAAGAAACTGAATTAAGGCCAAGTGGAAAATCCTATCGTGTAATTGGCGATCGAATTGAAGCGGCTACTTTTATTATTGCAGGAATAATGACCAAAGGAGATATAAAGGTAACCGGCTTTAATCCTTCTCATCTTGAGTTTGTTCTAGAAACTCTGAAAAAGATGGGAGCTAAAATAGAAATAGGCAAAGATTATGTTCATATACACCCCTCTGATGGATTAAAAGGAACAATGGTAGAAACGCTACCCTTTCCGGGTTTTCCTACAGATGTTCAAGCACAGATGATGGCCCTCATGAGTGTCGTGGATGGTAATTCAACAGTAACTGAGACAATATTTGAAAATCGTTTTATGCATGTTCCAGAAATGATCAGAATGGGTGCCAGAATTAATTTAAAGGGCAATACCGCTTTCATTGAAGGTGTTGAGCAGCTAAGTGGCGCCCCTGTGATGTGCACAGACCTAAGAGCTTCTGCAGCCTTAATCTTGTGTGCGCTTGTCGCGCACGGGCAAACTGAAATTCAGCGTGTTTATCACCTCGACAGAGGTTATGAGAAAATTGATGAGAAGTTAACTAACCTTGGTTCAAAAATAACAAGAGTGAAAGGGTCATAAAATGAAAAAGCCTGATTGCATATTTTGTAAAATCATTGAAGGAACTGTTCCATCTACAAAAGTTTTTGAGAATGATAGGGTTATTGGGTTCAAAGATCTTCACCCTGCTGCCCAGATACACTTTTTATTTGTTCATAAAAATCATACGAGAGATGTAAATGAAATGATGGTTTTAGAGCCTTCTCAAATTGGAGACATCTTTTCAGCTATCCGAGAATTAACCTTAAAAGATGGACTTCAAGACAATGGGTTTAGAGTCGTCACTAATACAGGACAACATGGTGGCCAGACTGTCTTTCATACTCATTTTCACGTCTTGGGTGGTGAGCAGCTCAGGGGCTTTAACTAGCTCTGGAGTCCGTTAAAAAGTGCTTGAAGAAGAGACCTTTGCAGCTGATTTAATTGAGCTGCTCTTGCCATAATCATCATTGGACTTCTTTCTACTTGTGCAGTTGCAACAAATTGGCCTTTCATTCCATTGAATTCAGTAATCTCAAAAATATCATGAAATTTATCAAGATAGTTCTGCATTAATTCTTTTTCTTTCTGTCCACCTTGATGGAAGTGACCTTTTTTTGAGCCTGTAAGAAGAGATTGAACTAATTTTGGTCTTTCTCTTTTTTCATTGTTTTCATCTTTTTCTTCAGACTTAATTACATCATTGAAAATAATCGTTAGATCTACGGCTCCAAGATTTCTCTTCATCCAGTACCATAATTCTTCGAAGTATGTGATTCGGTCTTTTTTCCAAAGATCCCTGAAGTGAGTCGTAAGATTCCAGATATTTTCCAAAGAGTTGAAGTTTTGGTGCATCGTCCATCTATTTAAAACTTTTAAATAGAGATCTTTAAAGGCCTGGGCCGGCAATTGCTCAAAGTCCGAGTAGGTTAAGGATTCATCATTGGCATCAAGAATAGGGTAAAATGCCTTCTCTTTTTCTAGAAGACCTGCCAGAGAGTTAAAGTGCTCATTATCGCTTATAAAAAGTGCCTGAAGGTTAATATCCGGCATATCTGTCACGTCCACTAAGCGGGATTGAAGTGAGTTTTGGACCCAATCCAACTCCTTTACTAGAACCTGACTGGCCGAACGTATAAAACCGACTGAAATGATCATTTAAAAACCTACCCTTTTAATGCAGGCATTCTAACAAACCGAACTTTAAGTTACAATGGACTCATGGTGCATCATTTAAAGCTTTTCCTCTTATTTCTCCTCACTTTTAAAGCCTATGGGCAGGACGAGCGCTATTTTCGTCAAATTCTTAAAGGCGAGACTCCAAATTTATCTCTTCAAAATACTGAGTTCGCAACTCGTGAGTTGAATGTTGATGGTTCTTCCTATTATGTAGATCTAAATGGAGATGGAATTGAAGAGATCTTAAGGCCTCAAAAAAGGGACGGGGTAGACTGTATTGAAATAAGAGACTCTAGTTCAAGAATTGTATTTGAAGCAAAGCTTTTGGCCATTGGTGGAGACAGCGCAATTTATAAAATAAAATTGGCGCAGCTTTCAAAAGAAGTAAAAGTACTTATTTTGTTTTTAGATGAGGGACAATCTACTGGTAAAAAATTTGAAAATTTAGGGCGTATTTTTTTGCTCACATTGGAAAATAATGATCTCTCACAAATGAAAATGACAATGGGGCCTCATCATTTTCATGAAAAAGAAGGGCAGCGGGAGCAATACTGGAGAAGAGATTATTCAGTTGAAGTCCGAGACTTAGATCATGATGGAGTGAGAGATATTATTGTGGAGTACAATCATATCCAAAGAATAATGCGCTATAAAGGTAAAGGGGAGTGGGAAAGACTCTAGGAGGCTTTCTTTACATCATCCTGTATCTTTTTAGCTTCTTCTTTTTGATGACGATAATTATTTAAAACTTTGATATTTGAAGCAATTTCTTGCCCAGCTTTTTTTCTTAATCGATTAATCATTAATAGCCAGATCATAACGGGCAGTCCTGCAAAAATAAAAAACGTTGCAATCATTTTAAAGTCGATGGTTTCTTGAGCCTTAGAAGAGTTCACCGTAACTTCTGATTTATTATCCTTAAACTGACTTATATCTTTTTCAAAATTAAATAGAACTTCTGTACCCTGGGGTGCCTTTTCCGGTTCTTCAACTTCAATGCCAACAAAGTCTTCAACGGCCGGTTTTCTTCCTTGAGCGAAGGATACCTGAGAGGCAAGAATTAGTATTATGGCAAGTACTCGAAAAATCATGATGTGAGCTCCTCTGTATCATATCGGAAGAAATTTTTATTATCTTTAGTTCTAAAGAGTTTGATTTTAATTGCCGATAAAAGAACGTGGTCTAAGCAACTATTTAGAGGGCCGACGGCATGAAGATATTTTTTATTTTTTCATTACTTGCTACGAGTTATGTCTTTGCACTTTGGAAGTATGGAGGCATGGATAATTCGGTCGCAACGAAATGGAACTCACTATTTGAATATGAAAGAAAGGCCCTTGATCTCGCAAAAGACAAAAGAGTTCTCGAGGCTCAAATATCAGATCTAAAGTACCAAATAGCTGAACTGCAGTCTAAGAATAAATTTCTTTCCGCTCAGATGAAGCAGGGAACAAACGAGGGATCTGCTGCTAAAAGATCTATTGCAAGTATTCCGAAAACTTCAGCAAGTGATCTTGTTAGTTTTGAAGTCTACAAATGGACACCAGATAAGCTTTTGGCGATTGGTGAAAAAGAACTTCATCATAAAAACTATGAAAAGTCCGCGCAGTTTTATAATGAATTGATCAACCGCTATCCTAAGCATGAATTGGTTAGTGATAGGGTTTTGTTCGGAGCAGGTGTCGCAGCATTTGAAACGGGGAAACGATATGACTGGACTGAAAAACATCTTGATAAATTGGTAAAGGCTTATCCCAAGTCAGAATTTTATCGTGGAGCAAAACTTTGGCTTGCTCTTGCCCAGTATAATCAGGGAGAGCATCAAAAGTTCCTCTCTACAGTGGAAGAATTTCGTCTCAAATACAGAAATACAGAAGAATGGAAAATATTAAGTAGGTACTATGAAGATATCTCTTACAAAATTAAAAATTAGTTTTTTTTCACTCATTTTAACATTTGGTGCCTGGGCTGCTCGTCCAGTCGCTCAAGTGGTAGAATTGAAAGGACAAGTTTTTACCATCAATGCTGAAGGAAAAACGAAGTCATTGAAAATGAATGATCACATTGAAGAAAAGTCAGAAGTTCTGGTTGGAGAAGAGGGGAGTGTCACCATCAATGATTACTATGACTCCACTTACCATTTAATTGAAGGCTCTCACATCAAATTTTTTAATAAATCAGCTCAATTAAAGCAAGGTAAAACTTGGATACAGTCACTTAATTCTAGACACCCCCTGACCCTTACAACGGCCAATGGACAAATTGATTTCTGGAAGGGTGAGTTTATTACAACCTTTGAGCAGTCAAGTTCAAAAACGCAAGTACTTGTTGTGAACGGAGAAGTTGAAGTTTCTAATGTGTTAGAACAAAATATGAAACACACTCTTACTGGCGGCACATTTACAACAATTGACCCTGATGTTGAAAATGGCTTACCTCGAGCTCCAACAAAAGTTGGGTTAAATTCATTGAATACTGCGATGGCAGAGTTTAAAGCACTTCCCCAGAAGCTCCAGGAAACTTCTTTATCAACTGAACCCTCCAGAACACTTGCATCTGTTGGACAGAATATGTCTAGCGGTAAGGATGTAGCCGTAGTGAAGAAAGGAGAAATCCTTTTCATGGTAAACGGTAAAATGTCTTCTGAACGGAGTCCTGCTTCAGTAAGTGCTCACCAGTATTTTAAGAAAAAGATCACTTGGAAAAATGTAAAACTTCAGTCTGCCCCAATTAAATTTTATGGCATTACAGAACCACAAATGACTCCTGTAAAAGTTGAAACTCCAAGGCAGCCGGCTTCAGAAGTTGTACAAAAAGTGACCATCTCTCCAAAGGTTGAAGTTAACCTTGAGAAAGACACTGATTTTAATGACTCCTTAAGGAAGCAACAAGATTTGCAGTCTAAATACTCGAAAGAATATGAGAGACTTATTCAAGATTTAAGCAGCTACTAGGTCTTGACATAACCGTACACGCACAACTATTTAATCAATCGCCCCTTATCAAAATATGGGGCTCTTGTTATTGCTTTTGCCTCTGAAAAATTAAGAAATCTTAAGTTTCGTTTAAACCTTAATTTGCCTAGTATAGGGAAATGGAAAAAAATCGTATGCATGTAACAATCATTGACGACAATCGTGACCTTCTTGAGGCCCTTTCTGGATCGCTTGCAGAAACTTTCAATTTGGAACTATTTACGGAGCCTGATAAGGGACTTGATTTTATCAGAAACAATCACACCGATGCTATCCTTCTCGACTTGCATATTCCTGGGAAAGATGGTTTTCAAGTATATGAAGAAGTTAAACGGTCTAAGCAGAACCTTCCCATTTTGTTTCTAACAGGGGATTCAAATGTAAGTGCCCGAGTAAAGGGCTTTGACATTGGTGCTGACGATTTTCTTATTAAACCCGTTCCAACAGATGAGCTTATTGCAAGAATTCGCAATAGAATTCAATTAAGTAAGAGAAACTTACAGAATAATAAGATTATTAAATTCAAAGATCTCGTTATCGATTTAGATGGGCATCAGGTAACTCTTAATAATCAAACGATTCGCTTAACTCCTAAAGAGTATCAATTACTAGTTGTTCTTTCCCAGAACCCTAATCGTGTCATTCACAAAGATGATCTGATCCAGATGCTTTGGAAAGATGTGCATGTTGAAGTAAATAACTTGGATACTCACTTTTCAAACCTCAGGCGTAAGCTGAAGCCCTTTTCGATGCATATCAAAACCTTAAAAAACTTAGGTTACGTTCTGCGGATATAGTTTAAATAACTGCAAAAAATAGATAAATCGGCTATCCTTTTGATTATTCAAAAGGATAACTCTATGTTTTATACGACAGATACAGCTCTTACTTATGATGATGTTCTTATCGTTCCAAATTATTCAGAAGTTCTTCCCACAGAAGTTGAATTAAAAACTCGGTTTTCTCGAAATATCAGCATGAATATCCCCATTGCCTCCTCGGCGATGGATACCGTCACAGAGTCCCGGACGGCTATCGTCATGGCACAAGAAGGTGGGATTGGTGTGATTCATAAAAATCTTACTCCTGATGAGCAGGCGTTTGAAGTTGAGAAGGTTAAAAAATATGAATCAGGAATGATTCTCGATCCCTTCACTGTGACACCTGATGAATCAATTTCTTCGCTCTTTGATTTAATGAAAAAGTTTAAAATTTCAGGATTCCCTGTTATCGACAATGATAAAAAATTAGTAGGTATCATCACAAATAGAGATCTTCGCTTTGTAACGAATACAAATAAAAAAGTTAAAGATGTCATGACTTCAAAAAATCTTGTCACTGCTCCTGAGGGGACAAGTTTTGAGAAAGCTAAAGAAATTCTTCACCATCACAGAGTAGAAAAGCTTCCTGTCGTAGCTGCTGACGGAAAACTTAAGGGGCTTATCACAATTAAGGATATCGAGAAAACGATCGCTTACCCAAACGCTAATAAAGATAAGTACGGTCGACTTCGAGTAGCCGCTGCCTGTGGAGTCGGTGAAAAAGAGTTGAAGCGAGTCGAGGCACTTCTGAAGGCGCAAGTGGATGCCATCGTCATTGATACCGCTCATGGACATTCAAAGGGTGTTATAGAAATGGTTAAGACTATTAAAGCGCTTAATGCTGATGTGGATGTTGTGGCCGGTAATGTGGCAACTGCGAAGGCCTGTGAAGATCTAATTGCTGCAGGAGTAGATGGAATTAAGGTGGGAATCGGTCCAGGCTCCATTTGCACCACCAGAGTCATCGCAGGGATCGGAGTCCCCCAAATGCAGGCCATCTTTGATTGCCGAGTTCCGTGTGACAAAGCGGGGATTCCTTTTATTGCGGATGGAGGAATTAAATTTTCTGGTGATATTATGAAAGCCCTTGCGGGTGGTGCGAGTTCAGTGATGATTGGCTCCCTCTTTGCTGGTTGCGATGAAACTCCAGGTGAAATGGTGCTTTACCAGGGCAGAGCTTATAAAATGTATCGCGGAATGGGTTCTATGGGTGCCATGGAGAGAGGGTCAAAAGATCGTTATGGCCAAAGCGCTGTAGAAGAAGTTTCTAAGCTTGTTCCCGAGGGGATTGAGGGGCAAGTACCTTATCGAGGATCTCTTTCAAGTAATCTTTTTCAGTTAGTGGGTGGAGTTCGTGCTGGAATGGGATATGTGGGAGCACAGAACATGGGGCTTCTCAAAGAGAGAGCTAAATTTGTTAAAATTACGTCAGCTTCATTGAAAGAATCTCATCCCCACGATGTGATTGTGACAAAAGAAGCTCCTAACTATCGACAGGTATAAAAATGAAAAGTTCAATTTGGATTGTAGATTTCGGTTCTCAATATACTCAGCTTATTACCCGTAAATTCAGAGAACTTGGTTTTACCTCTGAAATCATGACTGTAGAGGATGGGGTTGAGAGATTGAAGACTGAAAAACCCAAAGCTATTGTTTTATCTGGAGGCCCTCAATCTGTTTTTGAGGATACCACGGACTATAGCCCTTTTTTTCTTGATCAAAAATTACCTGTACTCGGAATTTGTTACGGGATGCAGATTCTTGGACAGTTTTTTGGAGGAAGAGTTGAGAAAGGAATTCAGGGCGAATACGGGCTTGCGAAGCTAAAAACAGTTAAGGGATTTCTCATTCCTGGCTGCCCTCAGGAAACTGATGTGTGGATGAGTCACTCGGATCATGTGAGTGTACTTCCAAACAATTTTAAACAAATTTTTGAAAGCGAAAATGGACTTGTGGCCGGAATTAAACATGAGTTGCGTCCAATTTTGGGGCTACAATTTCATCCAGAGGTTCATCACACAGTTCATGGTAGAGACATTCTTTCATTTTTTTTACAGAATGTTGCAGGATTAACTTCGGACTGGTCGTCAAAAACCATGATGGAGAGTTGCCTTGAAGAAGTCCAAAAAGTGAAAGGTTCAAAAGTGTTATGTGCCTTTTCAGGTGGAGTTGATTCACTTGTTGCAGCAACACTTGTTGAAAAAGTTATTGGCAAAGACATTTATTGTTTTTTCGTCAACAATGGCCTTCTTCGCCCACAAGACTTGCATACAATTGAAATGTTAAAAAAGAAAACGACTCTTAATATTGAAATTATTGATGCGACGGAGCTTTTTCTTGAAGCTTTAAAAAATGATCAAGATCCTGAACATAAAAGAAAAACAATTGGTAAAACTTTTATTGAAGTGTTTGAAGCAAAGGTTCATGAATTTGAAAAAAATCATGGCATTAAATTCGAGTACCTTCTTCAAGGAACTCTTTATCCAGATGTGATTGAGTCAATCTCTCCTCATAAAAAGGGCGGAAAATCTGTGACAATTAAATCCCATCACAATGTGGGAGGCCTTCCGGAGAGAATGAAGTTAAAACTTCTAGAGCCACTTCGTTTTCTTTTTAAGGATGAAGTGCGTGCCATTGGTTTACAACTTGGTCTTGAGCGTGATTGGGTTTTTCGTCATCCTTTCCCTGGACCAGGAATTGGAGTGAGAGTCTTGGGCCAGTTATCTCGTGACTCCATCAGAAAAGTTCAGGAGTCTGATCAAATTCTTTTTGAGGAATTGAAACAGCATAATCTTTATGATTCGACCTGGCAGGCATTTACTGTACTTTTACCTGTGAAAACTGTGGGGGTAAAAGGTGATGGTAGGGCCTATGAAGAAGTGATCGCTTTAAGGATGGTCAATTCTCAGGATGGAATGACTGCTTCCGTGACAGAGCTCCCATGGAGTTTTCTAAATAGAGTTTCTTCTCGAATTTGTAATGAGGTTAAGGGAATTACTCGTGTTGTTTACGATATTACCTCAAAACCCCCTGGGACAATTGAGTGGGAATAAATTTTAAATTAAATCAAAGTGGTGGAAGAATTTTTTGATAAGTTTTTCGCCACTTTTTTGAAGCTTTGAAATTTCTTCATTTTTTAAATCTTTAATATCCGTCTGGCAAAATGATAGTGACGCTTCCGGGTGGGCCTGAGTTCCCATAAAGGGAAGGGTTTTATGAATGACGATATCATTTGAAAGTCCTACTCCAACTTCGGATAAGCATTCTGGAAGGTCATTGACAACCTGCTTGTGAGTCACCCCTAGATAAAACTTCTCGCCTTTTGTGAAATTCCAAAAATCCTCAGTCACAGTGATTTCACGTCCACCTGAAAGTTTAGTCGCTTCATCTTTATAATAATCTACCTTCGCTCCAAATGCGTGACAGATAAGCTGATGACCAAAGCAGCATCCTAAAAGAGGTTTATTTTTCGCGAGTTCACTCATTAAAAAATCTGCAAGTGGTCTGTGCCAAATAAGATTTTCATGCACATGAGATGCCGAACCAAGAACGATATAGGCCTGAGTATTTAAAGATTCACTTATTAAGCTGTCTAAGCCTAAAAGGGCAGGGACATGATACGTGGCCCTAATTTCTAGAAGATTTACTAAGTTATTAAAACAATTTATGGCCGGGCTTTTAACAAATGGGTCAATAATCGCAATTTGGTTCGTCATCTTCAAAGCCTTATGATAAAAAGCAAATATGAAAAATCTTTTTTTACTTTTTTTAGTTATGTCGTGTACCCGTAAGTATGTCCCGTATGATCTTATAAGAAAAGTTGATTTTAATAAGCAGACCTATGAAAGGCCCATTCCTTCAACTCAAATTATGGCGGTAGGAAAGGATCAAATGGGCGAATGTTTTAATCAATGGCTTTTCTTTTCAAATGCAGAAGTTGAAAAAGAGAGATACGCCCAAGAGATTGTTCACGTACTTTGTCCAGGGAAAGAGTATCTTGTTGATGCAAAGTTTACTGAGCTTTGGTGGACAACCATTATTTTTACGCAGGCCTGTGTTGATGTCGATACCCTATGCGGGACGGCGAGAAAACAACAGAAAAAATAATTATTTTTTATATGAAGTTGATTGTCACTTTTCTCTTGATAGTTTTGCCACTTAAAGTTCTTGCCTATGGTGTGGTGACAGAAATTCATAGTCCGCAAGAGATCATTGCTGATATCTACGATGCTAGTCAGATTCAGATTAATAAAAGAATTTTCATTTTCTCCAGACAACTAAATAGAGTGGTTGCTTTTGGAGTAGTTAAAAAAATTGATCTAAAGGTAAGTCCTCATATCGCACTAATTTCCATAGATGAAATTATAGATAATGCTTTAGTTTTAACTAAAGATTTGATCTATCCATTAGATTTTAATTTAATGAACGAAAAAAAAGTTCCCGGTTTCACTTCTCTGACCTTATCTGGGGATGGCAGTATTCCTGCAAAGTTTAAAGAACTCGCTTATTTTGGAGTTTTTACGGCCGAAGGTCATCCGCTTGATAAACACGAAATTCTTGTCAGCCCCTTTCAGCTTCAATATGGAATTAATGATGATTTTGGCCTAAAAATGGTGAATGCTCTATGGCTTGATGGGTATGCTAACCTCGGACTTAAATATCGCATTCTAAAAAATAAATATTCCCGAATCACAATGAACACTTTAGGTGCTTATAAAATTCAAAGCCGGGATTATATTTGGCAAGTCGGGGGAGTTGTCACATTACCTGCTAATGCAAAATTTCAAAATCATTTAATGATAAATATTACTTTGGATCCTCAGTTTGCTGAGGCCCATGCGACAAAGGGTTTAAGGCTTTTTCAGGATTCAGATATAAGAAGCATTACCGAGTATATCACCAATGATTGGAATCGGATTATCTATGGTCCTACCTATAATGTTGAACTTCAAACTTTTGGTGGAACAGTTTCCTACATGTGGATCTGGGATTCCTTCCATACCAGCCTGGGTTTTGCGACAAGAGATTTTTCAAATCTCGAAGTAGGTAAAAAGGGCTATTATTATGTCTACGATCTATTCTGGCGTTTTTAGTCCATTAGAGAATAAAAGCTTGCTATTCCCTCAAATTCGGAAGCTTTCGTCCCATCTCGAAGAAGCTGGGTAACATACATGCCTGCTGCTTTCGCCGCCGATAATTCTTCAGGGATATCAGAGAAGAAATGAATTTCATTTGGACTAAGCTTGGTTTCGAAAGAGATCTTCTCGTAAGAAGCTTTTTCCCTTTTTCCTCCAACTTTAGTGTCGAAGAAGTAAGAAATCATCGGGGTTAAATCTCCCTCTGTTGAAAATCCAAAAATTAGTTTTTGGGCATGCACTGATCCTGAAGAGTAAATTCCAACGAGCGCCTTAGTTGAAATAATTTTAGTAAAGAAGGGTTTTACATCAGGATAAAGATGACCTTTGAATTCGCCCTTCGAATATCCCGCATCCCAAATCAGCCCTTGTATTTCTTTTAAAGCTGGGTGCTTTCTATCATTCGTAACCCATTCTTTTAATTTCGCCACGACATCATAAAGACCAAGTTGTTTTTCTTCTTCGTCCCAAACGGTTTTTTTTACATCTTCAATGACCTTAACCACTACAGAGTGAGTTTGGTGATTTAAGATGTAACTCTCGAGAGAGTTAAAAGAGTATGGGAAGAGAACCTTGTGGACAAAATTAATGTCCGTTGTAGTTCCTTCAATATCAAAAAGAAAAAGTTTAATCATGTTTTATACTTTTGTTCTGTTCCGGTATTTGTATAGTTTGCTACCCAGCCTTCAGGAGTTTGAAAGACTCTAATTGCTTTAACATGATACTTTGGAGCAAGATCAAACCAATGCTTATAACCTTTGGGAACCGATATAAAGTCACCTTTTTCACAAAGCAATTTAAAAACTTCCTCTCTTTCTGAAAGATGAAAGAAGAATTGTCCCTCTCCATCAACAAAAAAGCGAACTTCATCCTCAGCGTGGGTGTGCTCTGAAAGAAATTTTGCTCTGATCATTTCAATGTTTGGAGTCTCTTTATGAACATTAATAACATCGGCATTTATATAGCCATGTTTCTTCATGTAAGGGCCGAGCTCATGATCGTAAGCCTCAAGGATCCTCTCTTGAGAATCGGAGTCATTTAAGGGGATAGAGGCTTTCCATTGCTCAAACACAATACCTCGTGCATTCATATAGGTTTTAATTTCAGCAGGATCAGAGATGACTTTTTTTATTGGATCTAGAATTGTTAAAATCGCCATTAAATTTTCCTCATCGTGTAAAAGCATTCAAATAAAAATTCAAAAGTTTCAATATGTCTCTTGGCCGTGGCGATGTCTCTTCCCCAGGTATATAGTCCATGGCCTGCAATTAAAAATCCATGAATGGTAGGCTTTTGAGTAAAATGTCCCTCCATGTTTTTCAAAATATCAGGCATCTGTTGAGAATTAGAGACTATAGGTAGGACTGTTTTCAGATCATGGGTAAAATTCCCCTCAAGGCCCTTCTGGATTTCAAACCCTTCAAAAATAATTTTTTGGTCCTTTTCGAAATGTCTGGAAAGAACTGTGCCTAGAACTGAATGAGTATGAAGAACACAATTGATTTCAGGGTATTTTTCAAAAAGATATGTGTGGATTTCGGTTTCTGCTGAGGATTTTATTCCGGGTTTATTAAAAGGATCAAGAATCTCAGCCTTTGAATTAATAAGGATGAGATCTTCGAGTTGAAACCTGCTCTTATCCACACCTGAGCGAGAAATGATATATTCATCTGCTTTAGTTGATCTTACCGAGTAATTTGTTGAAGTCGCAGGAGACCAACCTTTTTTATTGAAAAAATGGATGGTTTCCAGAAGTTCCGATGCCAGTAGTTGATTGGTGCCTGTAAGCATGCAAAGTCCTCTTTTAATTGCCTTAGTCCTATCGTGAACTGGCTGAATTTTAAAGACTAAATTTCATTGATGGCTCTGCGTTAAACTGTCAGCTAATTAGAGGCAGCATTTTTCTTTATTTAGACGCATCATCTAGATGCCTTTTTAGTCTAAAAATGGTTATCTAAACTCATCATTACATTCTTACTTTCTCGAGGCATTAGGCATGAAAAACCCTTTCATCGGAAGCGATTTTCAAAACACCCATAAGGGCAGCTTTACTCACTTACATCTCCACTCACAGTACTCCTTACTAGATGGTGCGATCCGTTTGAGTGACTTATTTAAGCGGGCCAAGGAATTGGAAATGCCTGCAATCGCTTGTACTGATCATGGAAATATGTTCGGCGGGATTGATTTTTATACCCGTGCGCTTTCTGCTGGGATTAAGCCAATCCTTGGCTCAGAAATATACTTCACTCCAGGTTCACGACACGATCGAAGAGCACCTAAAAATTTAAAAACTCTTGATTCTCAGGATGAGGTTGAGGGTAGGCACCAAATTCATCACTTGATTCTTCTGTGTAAAAATATCACCGGTTATCGTAATCTTTGTAAGCTTCTCTCTAAGGCCTACCAAGAAGGATTTTATTACAAGCCCCGCGCTGATGTGGAGCTTTTAAGAGAATTTTCCGAAGGACTCATCGCTACAACGGCTTGTTTAAAGGGTGAAGTAGGTTACAATTTATTTACTGGTCAAGATGAGCGTGCATATCAAGCTGCTATGAAGTTTCGAGAAATCTATCAGGATAACTTTTATCTTGAGATTCAAGAGAATGGTATCCCTGAGCAAGCTGATGTTAACAGAAAAATCATCGCTTTTGCTAAAGAGCAATCAATTCCTCTTGTAGCCACTAATGACTGTCATTATTTAACACGAGATGATTCTGCCGCTCAAGAAGTCTTAATGTGTATCCAGACAGGAAAAACGCTGGAAGACGAAAAACGGATGAAGCTTACGACGACGGAATTTTATTTCAAGTCGGCTCAAGAGATGCGTGAGGCTTTTCATTACATACCTGAAGCCTGCGATAATACCCTCAAAATAGCAGATCAGTGTAATCTTGAAATCCGTTGGCAAGATGAGAAGGGAAAGCAAATCTATCTTCTTCCTAAATTTGAAATTAAAACTCAAGAAACTGAAGAAGACTATTTCTCACGCTTATCCCTGGAAGGTTTAGAAGAGCGTTTTGCTGGTCCTCACTTTAAGCATTTACGTGAAAAGCCAAATTGGGAATCTGAAATCAGACCTCAATATCTTGAAAGGCTTAATGTTGAAGTTGGTCTCATTAAGCAGATGGGTTTTACTGGTTATTTCTTAATCGTATCAGATTTTATCGGTTGGTCTAAGGCGAGTGGTATTCCTGTTGGGCCAGGACGTGGTTCTGGGGCAGGCTCAATTGTGGCCTATGCTCTCAAAATTACCAACGTTGATCCTATTCCCTTTAACTTACTCTTTGAGCGTTTCATTAATCCTGAGCGTATTTCAATGCCCGATTTTGATATCGATTTTTGTCAGGATCGTCGGCAAGAAGTTATTGAATATGTGACAAAAAAATATGGTGAGGAAAGAGTTGGTCAAATTATTACTTTTGGGACTCTCTCAGCGAAAGCCGTTTTAAGAGATGTCTCTCGAGTTTTTGCTCTTCCTTACTCTGAAGCCGATACGCTTGCCAAGCTTGTCCCAGAGGAATTAGGAATTGAGCTACAAGAAGCAATTGATAAGGAGCCAAAGCTTAAAGAGCTGGAAGATAATGATCCAAAAATTCGTCGGATTCTTCAGATCGGCAAGAGGCTTGAGGGATTAAATCGTCACGCGGGGATCCATGCGGCCGGGGTTATCATCACCAATGAACCTCTCGTAACATACTGTCCTCTTTTCAGAGGGGCCAAAGGTGAACAGGTTGTTCAGTTTGATAAAGATTTTTCTGAAAAAATAGGACTGGTCAAATTTGACTTTCTTGGGCTTAAGACTTTAACCGTAATTTCAAATGCATCAAAACTTATCCAGAGGGATTTAAAACCGGATTTTGATATTGAGTTCATCGATTACCACGATAAAGATGTTTATCAATTAATATCTGAAGGTCAGACTGTTGGTGTTTTCCAGCTAGAGTCATCTGGAATGCAGGATTTATGCAAAAGAATTAAGCCAGATTCGATTGATGATATCACCGCAATTAATGCTCTTTACCGACCTGGTCCAATGGGATCAGGAATGCACCATGAATTTGCAGAAATCAAGCATGGTCAAAAGCCTGAAGTGTATTCTTTTGAAGAATTAAAACCAGTTCTGAAAGATACCTACGGTATTATTGTTTACCAAGAGCAGGTGATGAACATCGCTCGAGTGGTGGCAGGTTACTCCCTTGGCCAAGCGGATATGCTCCGAAGGGCGATGGGAAAAAAGAAAGCCGAAGAAATGGCCATGCATAAGGAAATTTTCCGCAAGGGAGCCGTCGAGAGAGGCTTCAATGAGGAGAAGGCGATTGCACTATTTGATTTAATGGAAAAATTTGCGGAGTATGGTTTTAATAAATCCCATGCTGTTGCTTATTCGGTTATTTCCTATCAGACAGCTTTCTTAAAAAAGTATTACCCGGCCCAGTTCTTTGCCGCCCTTCTTGGCACAGAGATCAACAACAAAGAAAAAATTACGGCTTACATTCAAGAAGCTAAAGATTTTGAGATCGCCATACTTCCTCCAGATGTTAACGAATCACTTTGGCTATTCAACGTCATAGGTCAGACTATTCGTTTTGGTCTGGGAGCCGTTAAAGGCGTTGGAGAGGGGGCCGTTGAGGACATCGTTCGTGAAAGGACGGAGAATGGACCTTTTAAAGGCTTCATTGATTTTTGTGAACGAGTGAATCTCAAATCGGTCAATAAGCGAGTGTTGGAAGCTTTAATCAAGGTTGGAGGTTTCGATTCTTGCGAGAAGTTTAATCGCAAAACTCTTTTAGATAATATGGAGTTTATTGTTACGTTTGCTGAGAAAAAGAAAGAAGAAAAGTTGATGGGTCAAACCTCGCTTTTTGATATGGGAGAAAATTCTCAAACATCTGAGGAGCAATTAAATATAAGTGAGTCTCAAGAGTTTGATGAAAAGCAAAAGCTTAATCATGAAGCTGAGCTTTTGGGAATTTATGTCTCGGGCCACCCATTATTTCGATTTAAAGACATAATGACTAAACTCACCTCAATGAGTATTGCATCGATCCAGGATCTACCAACTGTAGCTAGACCTGAAGGATTTAATCCGCGTATGGGAGATGAACATGACCCTAGCAAGAGGAGCATGGTTATTGCGGGCATGGTTTCTGAAAGCAAAGTCATTCTCACTAAGAAAGGTGATAAAATGGCTTTTGTTACTTTCGAAGATCTTTCCGGCAAAATTGAGTGTCTTTTCTTTCCTAAGGTTTTTGCTGAATATCAGCAGTTTTTGACCGGGGATGATCCTTTGATATTGAACGGAGTCGTAAATCTTGCTGAGGATCCTAAAAAGTTTTATCCAAATAAGATTAGTTACCTTAAAGACGAGTCAGACGATCGTGTGACATCTGTAAGAGTGAATGTCCCTGTAAGTCATTTAAATCCACATTCGCTCTCTCAAATGAAGCAAATCTTACTCAGTTATAGAGGATCCGTGCCTATACATTTTATTTTTGAAACTTCAGAGGGAAGAGCCAGAATGCAATTGGATGATAATTTCCTTGTAAGCCCTTCTCCTCAAATGGTGGCAAAGCTTAATGAGCTCCTAAACACGAATTCAGTATCCCTGATTATTGATGGCAAGGTGGAGGATATCAGACAGTGAAATTGATTCTGTTTTTTTTCATACTGACCAGTCATATTGCTTTTGGACAAATCACTGAGACTATTTCGGTTAATGAAAAGTTGAATTCTTCCAATCGTGAGACGGCCCAGAAAGAGATGATTTTTCATGCCACGCTTAAGCTGATAGAAATGAAGAGTTCAGAGATGGGGCAAAACTATGCCACCTTAAGTTCTAAATTGACTGAATCTTTTAATGAGTATCTTTCCAATTACAAGGAGAGGAAGCTAAATGAAAAATTTGGGCCTAATTATACTCAGATTTTAAAAGAAGAGGAAAAATCAGCTTTTATTTATGAGATTTCAAAGGATGAAAAGAATTTATTTATTAACTATTCAAATGTTTTGAGACTCGTTGAAAGTTATAAATTTAAAGAACTTATTCAAGATAAAACAGATCCAAATAGTTGGAGTGCAAAAGTTGAATTAGTCCTTGATAAGAATAAAATAGAAAAATTTTTTCAGCGTATTCTGAATAGAGAGAAAAAGCTCTTATCTAAAATCTTTATTATTACTGATATCGTACCACTGCAATTTAAATGGGAGGATCTAGGCTTAGATAATGAATTAAGCTTTATTGATCCATTGAATAAGTATTGGCTAAAATGGTTTGCTGAAAATACTCTTACAAATGTTGAGGATGTCGTCGTCTGCTCAGGAGATTGTAGTTTGTTTTATAATAAATGGACTGATTCTGTTGCTGGGGAGCTAAGTATTCCCGAAGAGTTCTACAATTCAGCTTTTTTAAAAATAACAGTTAATTTGTTGAGATCAAATACTGCTGGTCCTCTTAAAGAGGAAACTTTTAGGTGGGAGGGCAGGGCAGTTGTTCAAGATATACAGACTAAGCAAATTATTTCAAATTCAACGATTTTCCCCGAAAGCCGAAAATTTATCTCTCAGACTCAAAAAGCTACAAACTCGGCGCTGGCAAGTTCCATTTCTCGCTTGCCACTACCTCTTTTTTTGCAATTGAATCAAAAAATCTCTGATAAGAAAGCCGATGTTACCCGATCTAAAAAGTTGGTTTTGATGGGGTATAAAAATTCAGGAGATGTTTTCTCTTTTGTTAAAATGATTAAAGACCGAGGGAATCTGTTAAGTTTAGATGTCACGATTGATAATTTCTCCAAAGATCAAACTATTATAAATTGTTTTTACAAGGGTGAGGAAAAATCGTTTACTGATTTATTGTCGAGCATAAAAGAGTTAAAATCTTATAATAACTATGCCTTAGTAAATGATTTTAACGGGGCGCAGTCTATTATCAAGTTTGTTGCTGAATAACTAGGGATGGAAGATGTCTCACCATGCTACGATCATTTCACCAATTCTGATGGTTTTATTTCTCTTTCAGTCTTGTGCTCCAGTTATGCGCAGAAGACCTATTAGTCAGGCCAGTAATCTTAAAAAGGTTTCAGAATTTAATCCCATCAAGAAGAAAATTGCCCTTCTGAGTTTTTATAACGAATCTCCAATAGGCGGAGATGATTTGGCCATTGTTGCGACTGAAGAATTCCGCCGCGAAATTGGTCGATCCCGTGAATTCATCATTGATCCTGAGGGTGAGAGCGTATTTGGAAGTTCGAAAGAAATCTATGCCGGTGGAGGAGTAAAATTGGCGCAACTTTCGCGTAAGGCGAAGATGTCTGGGGTCAATGTTGTAATCTTTGGCAGAATTAAGGAAGCTCGAATCAGACAGAAAAGTGATGAAATTGGTTTCGTTAGAAAAGTGAAATCTTTGGCAGAAACTTACGTCGAGATAAAGGCCTATGATGTTCTTTCAAATAAGGAACTTTTTTCAGAGACAGTTGATGGAAATATTTCAGATGATAATCTAAAGTTCTATCAAGCTGAGAGTGAAGACAACCTCGCTTACAGACAAGAATTACTCCGTTATTCAGTCAGGGTTGCTGTTAGAAAATTTATTCCGAAAGTTATAAAAGTAGGAAGTCGATTAGACTGGATGGGGCGAGTAGCAAAAATTATTGGGACAAAAATTTATATCAATGCCGGACGTGTTTCAGGCATTAATTTAGGAGATATTCTTAAAGTCATAACTGAAGGGCAGGAGGTCTTTGATCCTGAGTCAGGTGCCATGATCGGAGTTTCTCAAGGAGAAGTTAAGGGGACACTTGAAGTGGTGGATTACCTAGGAGCTGATGGAGCTGTTTGTATTCTCCATTCTGGCGGCTCTGTCACAGAGGGTGATTTTGTCCAACTCTACTAAAATGACTACTGGGCCAAGTCAGCTACCCTTTCTTGTCATTTCTTCTTCCCCCTATATGAGGGGGATCTTGAAGTTTGTCCTAGAGACTCTTCTTTTGACAGAGGTCACTGAGCTTGAATCTGAAGAAAAGGCTTTGTTGTATTTAAAAAATTTAGTTCATGCTCCCAGCATGATAGTTTACGATTACACACCAAACTCTTATCTCATTGAGGATTTTTTTGGTTACCTCAAAGAGAATTCAAAGTCGGTTAAAATTGTAATTTTGGTGGACGAAATAAGGGCAGAGGGAAAAGAGCTTCTTAAAGACTTGAATCAGTTCGTTTTGATGGATGAGGCTTCATTGCCTAATAATCTTGTCGATGAAGCTCAGAAAACTTTTGAGAATTCACCATACATGAATCATTCGGACTATTGCCGCATTGATATTGATTTTCTCTCTATCTTGGATGGTATTAATAAAAATCTTTTTTTAAAAATTGGCCCAGATAAATTTGTAAAAGTTTTTAATGAAGATGATAACACAAATGAACTAGACATGAAGAGGTATAGGGATAAAGGGATTAAGTATCTCTACGTCTCAAGAGATACTGCCATCTGGGTAATAAGTCAGATTCAAAGGCAAATTAATATTTTTTTAAAGGCGAACAACTTTCGCTTCGTTCTTAGGGGCGCAAATGATACTCCAGAGAAAAAATTTGAACAGAAGATTCTTCGAATCGATGAAGACGTCCATGTTGACTCTGAGTTTAAGAAAATTATAGATAAGGCCATAGATAATATTCGCTCAATTGTTGAGAAAGAACAGAAAGTAGAAGTTATCATCAATATGCTGAAAGAAAATAAAAATGAGTACGCTTTTTTTACTCAAAAGATGAATCTTACAAGCGTAATAGCCTGTCTTTTAGCAAAGCAACTTGATTGGATTTCTAAAACTTCAATTGATAAAATTGTCTACGCCTCTGTTATTTCAGATATCACTCTTGCCGTCAGACCCAAATTACTAAAAATTAAAACTCTAGCAGAGTTTGAAAAAATAAAATCTCATTTATCTGATGAAGATCAGAAAATATTTCTGTCTCACCCCAAAGATGCATCAAATTTAATCAAAAGTTACTTTAATTCGGCACCAACAGATACTGATGTTTTGGCCCTTCAGCATCATGAGTTACCTGATGGGTCTGGATTTCCGATGGGGTTAAGGGCAGAAAAAATATCACCTATTTCGGCACTCTTTATTGTCGCCAATGACTTCTCGTACTATTTTCTTACAGATGAAGAGCCCTCAATGGAAGACTTTTTACTAAAGTGTCAGGGGCGCTATGATTACGTCAATTTTAGGAAGGTTGTGAAAGCTTTAGAGAAGATTAGAAAGCGTTGATAGGGGAGAGGTTTCCCCCTCCCTGATTTGATTCTTGATTAGTTTTTATTTTTACCATTTCTTGATTTTCTATTTTCTTCTCTCATCTTCTTTATTGAGTCCTTATGTGCAGCATGACAGGCCTTAATCTGCTCTTTTGATGTTGCGGCTTGAATACAGCTTTTTTGTGCTTGAAGCATGCTGATTCTTTGGTCGATATGGGCAATAATTTGAGGCTTAATCTCTTCAAATTTGGAAGGCTTGTTTTCTTCAGCGAAAGTAGCAGAGACCATAAGAGTAAGGATTAGAAAAAATTTCACAAGTGACTCCTTTGACGTTTAAAAGCTAAGTTTAAATCAGACTTTTTGATAGTCAATTGGGTCAGAAATACCCGCCTCTTGAAATCCTCTTATCCGAAGAGCACAAGAGTCACATTGGCCGCAAGCTTTCGAAGAACTCTTGTAGCAAGACCAACTTAATTGAAAAGGTACTTTTAGTTCTAAACCTTTGCTGACAATTTCACGTTTTTTCATATGAATGACTGGGGTTAGAATTTCAATATTGCCTGCCTTTGTCCCTTCTTTAATCACCTTATTAAATGCCTCATAATAACTCGGGCGGCAGTCTGGATATCCAGGAGAGTCTTCAAAGTTTGCACCTATAAAAAGTTTTGTCGCCCCAATTGCTTCGGCCCAGCTCACAGCTAAAGAAAGGATAATTGAATTTCTGAAGGGGACATAAGAATCAGGTACAATATCTGAGTCTCCTTGATAATTCTTCACGGCAATTGTTTCATCAGTTAATGAACTTCCACCAATTTGCTTTAAAAATGTCATGTCGATGATTTTTCTTTTCTCCAAAGGTATATGGTAGAAATTGCAGATCTCATCAAATGAAATTCTTTCTCGAGCAGATGTTTTTTGCCCATAATTCATATGGAGGGCATAGATATTTTTATAATCTTTATTAGCAAGACCTGCACAAACTAGTGAATCCATACCTCCACTAAGGAGTACAATTACTTTTTCCATTTATGCTTTCTCACAGTATTCTCTAATTTTAGTCTCGATGATATTTACTTTATTTAGAGCATTGGCTTTCTTCTTTGCTAGATCTCCTTCCGTCTCTCTTACCATGGTATAAAACTTGATCTTTGGTTCTGTTCCAGATGGCCTGAGGAAGAGTTTATTGCCACTTTCAAAAGTAAAACTTAGAACATTACTTTTTGGTAGATTGAGTCCCTTTTCATAATCCTCTGTTGCCACGATCTTCTCGCCAGCAAAATGTGATTCTGGGTAATTTCTGAAAAATTCCATAATGCGATTTATTTTTTGCGCCCCTGCTAGGCCTTCATAATCTTGAGAGACAAGGGATTCATAATAAAAACCATAAGCACTGTAGATTTCATCCAAGGCATCAATCAGAGTTTTTCCCTGAAGTTTAAAATAAAGAGCAACTTCTGACATGAGGGCGACTGAACTAACTCCGTCTTTATCACGGCTTTCACAATGAGGCATATAACCGAAAGATTCTTCAGAGGCGAAAACAAAGTTATGACCTGACTTCTTCTCTTCCAAGTCCCTGATGAGGCCTGCCATCCACTTGAAGCCTGTAAGGGTATCCATCACTGTGCCACCAAAAGATTCAACAATCGCATTCTGAAGAGGTGAGGTGACGATTGATTTAAGAACTAAGGCTTTTGAAGGAATGGTTTTAAATTCAGCTTTTCTCTTGAAAAGATAATAAAGCATCAACACAGCAATTTGATTGCCATTGATAAATTCAGCTTTCCCATTTGCATTGACGACAACTCCCAACCTGTCACAATCTGGATCTGTCCCATAAACAATATCAGCATTTGATGAAAGCATCTGATCAACGGCAAGTTTTAGGGCCTTAGGATCTTCTGGATTTGGGGATTTTACAGTTGGAAAGTTTCCATCAGGTTTTGCCTGTTCAGCGATACTAAAAGTTTTTGAAAAACCTAATCTTTTAAGGATCTCTAAGCATGGGACAAGACCTGTTCCATGAAGAGCAGTATAAACAATAGATAATTCACTTCCGTGGTTTTTACACATGTTTGTGTCTTGAATGACTTTGCTCTCTATGACCTTGTAAAAATCATTGTCTAATTTTTCATCTGTCCAAGCAGCGAGACCTTTTGAGACGGCTTCTTCAAAGGGGATAAATTTTATCTTTTCCCAGTTTTGAAGAGAGTTGTAGGCGACGATGATATCTTTATCAACAGGAGGGACTACTTGAGCACCATCATTCCAAAATGCTTTATAACCATTATAAATTGGAGGATTGTGACTTGCAGTAATCATGATTCCGGCCTGGGCCTTATAGTGGCGAACTCCATACGAAAGCATCGGGGTGGGAGTGAGGGCATGGAAAACATACGCCTTAATTCCATTACCTGCAAAAACTCCAGCTGCCTCAAGAGCAAATTCTTTTGAGTTATTTCTTGAGTCGTATGAAATGACGGCAGAGCCACCACCAAAATTTTTAATAATCATTTGAGAAAGTGCTTGAGTGGCGCGACGAACATTATATTTGTTCATTCGGTTTTGTCCCATTCCCATTGGAGCGCGAAGACCACCCGTGCCGAATTCTAGGTCGCGATAGAAACGCTCAGTGAGTTCAATCTCATTGGCCTTCTCGTTTTTGAGTAGTGATTGAATCTCTTGGCGGTCAATCTCAGAAAAGTAAGGATTTGATCCCCAGTCCTTGGCCTTTTCAATTATTTTTTGGTCCATTTTAAACCCTCGCAAATTTATTGCCCCCAAGTTACCTGGCCATCCAGGGAAATGTCAAAAATAACGCAAGGCAAATACTTGATTCTCTC